>JAFVTB010000035.1 GCA_017503445.1 Clostridia bacterium | reverse complement strand
GTGGCAGGAAGCTTAGTGATTGAAAACACAAAAATAAAGATGTTCTACAGTTTGGAAACCGTGGGCGGCAACCTTATTCTTAAAAACAGTGAGGTTATCGCCCTTGACGGTTTGAAACGCGTGGGCGGAAATTTGATTCTTCAAAATTCAAAAATATTATGGCTGAACAACTTGGAAGAAATTGGCGCAAATTTGGGGCTGGACGATTCGTATATTTCGCAAATGTTGGGGCTTAAAAAACTTGATGGAAAAGTGCAAATGCGCGCATCAGAAATTGATTGCGTGGATTATGATTTCACAACCCACACAAATGAAGAAGAATTAATGAGGTGATTTTATGAAACAATCAAACAATGCGATGCAATACCCAAACAAAACCTTGGCACACTTTTTGGCAAACGTGCCACCAGAAAAAGTTTTTTGGGGAAGCGTTGTTGTCACGGCAAGCACCACATCAAAAGATTTGCAAAATCTTGCCAAATATGAAGTTATCACAGGCAATTTGATTTTTGAATATGGCGCCGATATGGCAATTTTCAACCTTAAAAAAATTGTGGGCAGTTTGCGTTTGGATGGCTGCAATGTTGGTCACAATTTTCCAAACCTAAACGAAATTGGTGGCAACCTTGCAATTGTTGATGCCGATGTTCATGGGCTTGCAAACTTGCAAGAAATTGGTGGGCATTTGAAAATGAAAAATGGTGTGTTTTTTCACGCACCACGCCTTCAAAAAATTGGCAAGCATGCGCTTTTAAACCATTCGGCACTTGTGCATGCGCCATGCCTTGATTTTGTTGGGGGCAACATTGCGCTTTTGGCAAGTGAAATCACCCATCGCCCGGTGGATTGCCACATTGGCGGTGATGTTTACAACCTTAAAAAGCCATTCAAAAAACCAAAACGCGTTGAAAATGAAATGTATCTTTAAACCTTGCAATCACAAGGTTTTTTTATATCTTTAAAACTTTTGCAATTTCCCCCTTAACAAATGGCAAAAAATATGTTATTATATTGCAAAAGGAAAAAATGATGACAAACAATTTTGATGCAATTGTGATTGGCGCAGGCCATGCGGGGTGTGAAAGCGCCCTTGCGCTTGCACGCACGGGGCAAAAAACACTGCTTCTCACACTCAACCTTGATGCTATTGCATTTTTGGCGTGCAATCCGTCAATTGGGGGCACGGCAAAAGGCCACTTGGTGTGCGAAATTGACGCCCTTGGCGGCGAAATGGGCGTAAATATTGACAACACGCTTATCCAAATCCGTATGCTTAACAAAAGCAAGGGGCCCGCGGTGTTCAGTTTGCGCGCGCAGGCGGATAAAATTCAATATCACACCCGCATGAAACAAGTGCTGGAAAACCAGCCAAATGTGATAATCAAGCAAGCGGAAGCCAGTGAGATTTTGGTGGAAGATGGCCATGTTGCGGGCGTGAAAACCGCGCAAGGCGAAACCTTTTTTGCGCGCGCGGTGATTGTTGCAACGGGCGTGTATTTGAAAAGCAGGATTATAATCGGCAACTTCACGCGTGAAAGCGGGCCAAACGGCTTTGCACCTGCAAACGAACTGACCGCAAGTTTGGCAAATTTGGGCTTTGAAATTTTGCGCTTTAAAACCGGCACACCTGCGCGCGTGAAAGGCAGCACAATCAATTATGAAAACCTGCAAGTTCAACAAGGCGAAGATGATATCCAACCGTTCAGTTTTATCACCAAAACCCCGCCAAAAAATGTGGCGGTTTGCCACCTGACCAAAACCACCCCAGAAACCAAACAGCTGATAAAAGATAATATTCACCTTGCGCCGCTTTATTGCGGGCTGATTAAGGGCATCGGGCCAAGATATTGCCCATCAATTGAAGACAAAATTATGCGCTTTGCGGAAAAAGAAACGCATCAAATTTTCCTTGAGCCCGAAGCGCTTTCAACCGATGAAGTTTATGTGCAGGGCGCATCAACAAGTTTGCCGGTGGAAATCCAAAACAAACTTTATCCAACAATCATTGGGCTTGAAAACGCGCAAATTATGCGAAATGCCTATGCCATTGAATATGATTGCATCAACAGTTTGCAACTGCGCCCAACATTGGAATATAAAAATGTGAAAGGGCTTTTTTGTGCAGGGCAAATCAACGGCACAAGCGGATATGAAGAAGCCGCCGCGCAAGGCATTATTGCGGGCATAAACGCAAGCCTTTATCTGCGCGGGCAAGAGCAGATTGTTTTGGGGCGCAACACAAGCTATATCGGCGTTTTGATTGATGACCTTGTCACCAAAGGCACCAATGAACCTTATCGCATGATGACATCACGCGCAGAGTATCGCCTTTGGCTTAGGCAAGACAACGCCGATGCGCGATTGACGGAAATCGGCAGAAAAGTTGGGCTTGTGGACGACAATCGCTGGGCAATCTTCCAAAAAAAGCAGGCAGATATTGCCGCGGCAACCGCGCTTTTGGACACCAAAATTATTCTTGATGCGCGCCTTGAAAAATTTATGCAATCAAAGGGCGAAAACCCGCCAAAACAAAGCGTGCGCGCGCGCGAACTTTTGAAGCGCACTGGCATTGACATTTGGGATTTGCAAACCGAATTTGCGCTGTTTGATGGCTTTGCAAACGATGTTTTGCAGGCCGTGAACACCGCCGTGATATACGAAGGTTATCTTAAGCAACAGGCCGATGAAATTGAAAAAATGCTGAAGCAAG
>JAFVTB010000034.1 GCA_017503445.1 Clostridia bacterium | reverse complement strand
TATACTACGAACTCGCTTTTATTTCTACTACATGATAATCAAACAATCGGCGCTAAGAATTTTAATTTTTGTCAAAATGTGAAAACCTTTTGAATGTTGGCAAAATCTATGCAACTTCAAAAGCTGCCGGCATTGTCACAACTTTCACAACATCTTATATGGAAGAGCAATATTCGTTGACAATCACCAATTTGCAAAATTATGGAAAAATCACTTCTTCTGGTTCGGCATCAGGCATAATTGGAAATCTTGCGGGTGGAAATTATTATAAAGAATGGTATATTTATACTTATTATACAGTTGTTGGTGATCCTCCACAAGTAGTAAAAGCGTACGATTGGCGCGAACGGGAACATTGGCCAGCGCTTTTGAATATTTCAAACTTAACAAATTATGGTGAGGTTGTTGGTGGCGCTTACACCGCGGGTGTTTTGTCTGAAGCTACGCGTGGCGATGCAAGAACATTCACAATGTCAAACTTTACAAACTTTGGCAATATTTTTGGTGGAAATTACACTGCGGGCATTGTTGCTAAGGCGAAAAATTTCACTATTCCAAATTGCATAAACCATGGCGATGTGCAAGGTTTGATGTATACTGGCGGTATTGTTAGTTATAACGCAAACACCATCACAAATGCAATGAACTTTGGTGCGATTTCTGGCACAAAAAGCGTTGGTGGCATTGTTGGATATGCTTATGATGCAAACTATCCAATCAGGGATGTTTATAACTTTGGTGATGTATCGGGCAGCGAAAATGTTGGTGGTTTGATTGGTGAACTTGCTGGGGCAACTGTTTCAAACGGGCACAGCGGCACCACAATCACTGCCAGTGCAAACACCGTTGGTGGGCTTGTGGGCTTGGCTTCATCTGGCACCCTGAGTTCATGCAACAGCACCGGTGAAGTTTATGGGCCATATTATGTTGGCGGAGTGGTTGGTAAGGCAGACACAGGTGCAAAATTCACCAATTGCAAATATGGTTATGGTTTGATTTTTGCAAGTCGAAGCACAATAACCGCGCAGGGTGGAAATGGCGTTGATGTTGATCAAAGCCCAAGCCAAGACAACATTTCTGGTATTTCAAGATTCACAGAAGACACCCTTATTTGCGTGAAGGGTGGCATGAAAGTTACAAACCTTGAATTGTTCTTTGAAAAAGTTGGCATTTCAAATCAAGGCGGCGGCATATATCTTGTGGAAAATTCTGCAGATTCTTGCATGCTTGATGGTGCTGTGATTGCATCGAAAGATTATGGCATTTTGCCGGATAATGGTGAAAATGTGATTATGGCATATAAGGCGGCAATTGAAGTGACGGCATATCTTAACGGCCGTGGCACATTGAATGAAAAAAATGCCAATGGATGGCAGGTGGATAACACAGGTCAAGCCGCAAAACAAATTTTGTTTGCAAATGTGGCGCTTGGTGCGCTTCCACAACCAACCGATGAAACCTACACCTTTGCGGGCTGGTATAAGGACCCTGAATGCATCAATAAACCAGTAACCGAAGCAACAACATTTGATTTTGATTTTACAAAGCTTTATGCAAAGTGGGTGATCACAACCTATACGATGTCAATCAATCTTGAAAGTGGCACAATTCCTGCCACCGAAGGTTGGATTATCGCTGATGACGGGCTTTCAGCAACAAAGAAAGTCCAGGTTTCAAAAACAATTGGTGCACTGCCAGAACTTTCTGTTCCGGGTTATAAGTTTGAGGGCTGGTTTGCCGATCCTGCTTGCACACAGCGCATCACGCAAAACACAATCCTTTGGGTAAAAGAAGATGTGCAGATTTATCCGAAACTCACTCTTAACACGTTTAATATGACCATCAAACTTAACAACAACGAATGGGCAGCAAGCGGCATTAACATTCAAATCTTCAAGATTGGTGATGTTGAAACAAAGGTGTTCGAGGCAACCAATATTCAAGATGCAACCTTCAAGATTGATCAGCCATTTGATGCAGGATACTATCGCGTTCTTGCCAGCCAAAAAGCCACAAACCTTGAACAAATGGTTCAACTTGGCGCACTTGTTTGGGTTGAAGGTGAAACAAATTACATTGTGGATTACTATTCAATCACCCTCACAAAAGGCGATAATGGCATAAACTGTGTATATATCTTGGAAGAAAATGGACAGGTTATTGAAACAGAAGATATTCATAACAACGCGCAAATATATCTTCGTGGGCAAAGCATTGTGATTTCTGCAGTGGTGGCAGAAAAAGATGGATATTCATGGAATGATTGGATTGATGGCGATACAGGAAAACCTGTTCGCAGTGGCCAAGATCTAACAATCACATCTCTTGAAAAACCTTATGTTTTCACTGCTCAATCAAAATAAAAAACTGCCTTGTGGCAGTTTTTTTAATGCTTTATGTAAAAAATTGATTTTGGCACTTGACAAATGGGAAAAGTGGTGATATAATACGCGGGTAAATAGGAAATCTTTTCCCGAAGACAGCAAGCGTTGCAGTCGCAACTTAATGTCCGCTTGCCGAGGTAAAAGCCAAGTTTGTTTTGATTTTTCAAACCTTTCTTTCGCTTTTTCTTTCGGCGAATGAAAGGTTTTTTGTTTGCAAATCACAAATCTGAAAGTTAGTTATAACACTAATTTATGAAAGGAGGCAAAAATGAGCGCAAATCTTGAAGCGAAAAAACTTATTGTTGAAGAAATTAAACAAAAAATTTCAGCCGCAAAATCAGTTGCTTTCGTTGATTATCGTGGGCTTACCGTTGACACAGATGTGAAAATGCGTAAAACCCTTCGTGAAAATGGCGCAGAATATAAGGTTTACAAAAACCGCCTTATGCTTCGCGCGCTTAACGATCTTGGCATCACTGGTTGCGAAAAGTTTTTGGAAGGCACCACCGCTGTGGCATTCAGCTATGACGATGAAGTGTCAGCACCAAAAATTTTGCTGAACACAATTGAAGAAAAGAAGATTATGCAACTTAAATTTGGCGTTGTTGACGGCAAAGTGATTGACGCAGAAGGCGTTAAAGCACTTGCAACACTTCCACCAAAAGAAACCTTGCTTGCAATGCTTCTTGGTCTTCTCAAAGCACCAGCCCGCAACTTGGCATGTGTGCTTAACGCACCAATCAGTGCATTGGCACGTGGCTTGAAAGCCGTGTCTGAAAAATAATTATATTTAAAGGAGAATTAAAAATGGCAGATATTACAAAAATTATTGAAGATATTAAAACATTGACAATCGTTGAAGTAAGCGATTTGGTTAAAAAACTTGAAGAAGAATTTGGTGTTTCAGCAGCAGCCCCTGTTGCAGTTGCAGCAGCACCAGCAGCAGGCGCAGCAGCAGCCGCTGAAGAAAAAACAGAATTCAACGTTGTGTTGAAAGATGTTGGCGCAAACAAGATCCAAGTGATCAAAGTTGTTCGCGAACTTACAGGCCTTGGCCTTTCTGAAGCAAAAGCTTTGGTTGATGGCGCACCTGCAACAGTAAAAGAAAACGTTTCAGCTGACGATGCAAAAGCAATGGAAGCAAAACTTAAAGAAGCTGGCGCACTTGTTGAACTTAAATAATTTCAGCCCAAAAACCGCAGATTTGTGAAAAAAAACAAAAGGAAATTTTTCCTTTTGTTTTTTTTACAGTTCTTTTGGTGTTTCTGTATACTTTCTCAGCCATTCCATATGGTTTTGGCGTTCAAGCGCTTTGTCTTGTAAATATTCATCATAATTCATATATGCGCATTGTGCAATTGGTTGATTATCCTTAAATGTTTTTTGCAATGCAACGCCGTGTTCTGTTTTATGGTGTAACACACTTTCAAGGTCATCAATTGCAATCACTTTTGTAGAGCGGCCGCCAAGATTTTTATTGGCGATTGAGATTTTTTCTGCCTTGCTGCACTTTGCCAAATAGTGTTTGTGGTGAAAATGCTGGTCACGACTTAAAAAGTCTATACCCAGTGCAGAAACCTGCGCCATAATGATTGCATCGCTTGGGGTTTTGCCCATTTTGTTGCGTTCAAAAATTCGATAAGTGTTGACATATTCGTCGGCAAGGCGCTGGGTGAATTGTTCGAAAATAATTTTTCGTTGTGGCAAAATTCTTGCAACCTTGATTGTGGGCATTTTTTGCAGATATTCAAGTGTTAAGTCTTTAAGTTTTTCACGCGCAACTGTTTCAGGGCTTAGTTCAACATTATTGCCATTTTCATCAATTGTTTTTTCCCGAAATCTAAGTTCAAACATCACCTGTGGAGGGATCACAAGTTGCACAACCCCTTTATCAATATAATGTTGCAATGTGGCAATATCTTCGGCATATTGCTTCAGGGTTTGTCGCGTATTTCTGCCCGCAATATTGGTGTTGATAAACGCCCGTTCACCCTTTTCATAAAGAAGTGCCAACCCAATAACCACATTTGTATCAGCGCATAAGCGCTTAAATTTATTCATCTTTGCCATAAAAGCTCCTTGAAAATATTATATCACTTTTGCGTTATGTTTTCAAGATAGTATTTAAATTTTGTTTAATTTTAATAAAAAAATAATTTTTTTCAATAAAAAATATTATTTCCAGTCAATTTCTTTTAAGTTATTGGCTTTTAAAAATGCGTTGCATTTAGAAAAATGTTTGCAGCCGAAAAATCCTGCGTGCGCGGAAAGCGGGCTTGGGTGTGGCGCCAGAAAAATTTTATGGATTGGGTTTGTGATAAGGTCCTTGAACGCCTTTGCGTTGTTGCCCTACAAAAGAAACACAACGGGCGAATTTTTTTCATTGACCTTTTTGATAATTGCGGTGGTGAAGTTTTCCCAACCTTTGTTTTTGTGGCTGTTGGCAGCCGCGCGTCGCACCGTCAGCACACTGTTCAAAAGCAAAACCCCTTGAACTGCCCAGCGCCTAAGGTCGCCACTTTGAATTGGCGCGATTCCTGTATCTGCGGCAATTTCCTTAAAGATGTTTTTCAGTGATGGTGGCAAAATCACGCCGTCTGGCACCGCAAAGGAAAGCCCCATTGCTTGCCCAGGTTCGTGATAAGGGTCCTGCCCGATAATCACAACCTTAATGTCATCATATTTGCAATAGTTCATTGCATTAAAAATGTTTTCCATCGCGGGATAAATTGTTTTTGTGGAATATTCTTCTTGCAAAAATTTTTGAAGCTGGGGGAAATATGGCTTTGAAAATTCATCTTTCAAAATCTCAAGCCAATTTTTTGTTATTTTTATCAT
>JAFVTB010000033.1 GCA_017503445.1 Clostridia bacterium | reverse complement strand
TCATTTAAATTCACCTACTTTTAGTAATTAAAAAACCTGTGGTTGCACAAAAAAATTGCCTTGCGTGCCAAGTGGTGATTAGGTTGATATATATGTTTTGTGGTTTGCCCACATATGTTTATAATTACTGTTTTATTTTATAATTATTTTGGCATTTTGTCAAGGCAATACACTCCACTGTCAGTGGAGTTGTTAAAAAAATTCTACTCAGCGTAGAATTTAAACTTTTGACTTACTTTTATATTAAAAATTTTCAACATTTGTTTTAAAAACTCATCAATTTCGGCTGTTTTTATTGTTTTAAGCATGGAGTAGTCAGTTTCAATAAGCAATTTTAATAAATCAATTTGCAATTTTGAAAATTTGATCAACCCCTTATCCGTGCAATCCGCGCAAACAAAATTGTTGGAAGTGGACTCAAAAAACGCAGCATCCTGAAATTTTTCACCACATAAAGTGCATGCAGAAAAATTGATATTTTTCACAATTCCCTTTAATATTGCAGACATATACTTTGCCAAAACCAAATTTTGTGGCAAATCATTATAATTAAGGGTTTTAAGCGCAGTCATAAGCTCCAAAAGCAGTGCCGCATCTGCATCACCAAATTGTGCAACTTCCTTACCAACAAAAATAAGGTTGGTTGCCTCGATACGCTTTATTGGATTTTGTTTGATGTTTTCGAATGTGTCCACAATTTCAAGACGCTCAAGCACATTAAACATATCGCCATAGCCCCTTACATAGAAATATCCAAAAGTGAAAATTTGCTTTGCATAGGTGAATCTGGTGCGTTCATTTGAGGATCGCTTCACCACAATATTCACAAGCCCTTCTTCTGCCGTGCAAAGCGTTATAAGATTATCTTTGCCGTATGGAATTTCGGCAATAACAATTCCTGTAAATTTCTTTTTCATAAATTACAAACTTTGTTCTTCTTCATAATCATTTGATTTATTGCGTCCCGATAAAATTTTTTCATCAGTTTGTTCAGGCGTGCTGGTGAACAGAAGGGCATCATCAAGCAAACCTAATGATTCGCTTTCGGGATTGCGGCGGCGAAGTTCATGAACAACATCTGCCCCGCTTACATTTTCAAGTTCATCACTCATAATAGACCTCCTGTCAATATCTTATGATTTAACAATTATATTATACCACAGTTATTTTTTTTTGTCGCCAATTTTTATCAACTTTTACAAAAATTTTCAGCATAACTTTCTTATCCAGCAATTTTTCAATATCACTGCGGGATTGGCTTCCAATTTCCTTAATTTTTGTGCCACCCTTGCCCAGAATAATACTTTTGTGATTTTCTTTTTCACATATCAAATCAACATCAATGTGTGCCACTGTCCCATTTTCGTCGAATTTGGTGATATCAATCGCAAGGCCGTGCGGAAGCTCTTCATTCAAAAGAAACAGTGCTTTTTCACGAATAATTTCTGCCGTCATGAAGCGCACGGAACTTGAAGTATACATATCATCATCAAATTCAAAGTTTTTTTCAGAAAAAGAAGGCAGCCACTTTAAGATTTCTTCAATGATAACATCTTGGTTAACACCCGTTTTGCTTGAACATGGGATTATAGTTTTCACGCAATCAAGCGTCGCAAAATTGCCCAAAAATTTCATAAGGTTTGCTTTTGAAACAAGGTCAACCTTAGAAATCAAAAGAATTGTTGCAAAATTTGGATTTTGGGCATAATTTTTAATGTTTTCAAATTCCTTCACATCAAAGCGCTTTGTGGCGTCCACAACATACAGAAGCACATCCACACTTCCGATTGCGTGCCTCACATTTTTCATCATGAATTTATCAAGCATATTTTGCGATTTATGGATCCCTGGTGTATCCACAAATACAATTTGATAATTTTCTTTGGTCAAAATTCCAATAATATTTTGTCTTGTGGTTTGTGTTTTTGGGGTTACGATAGAAACCTTCTCCCCCACCAAACGATTGACAAGTGAACTTTTTCCTGCGTTTGTTTTGCCCACAACGCCCACGTATCCTGTGATATATTTCATCTTTTCACCTTTTCCATTTCCAAAACTTCTTTTGCAAGGGTCTGCATTTCGGTTTCATCTTCAGGGGTAAGATGGTCATACCCCAAAAGATGCAAAAAACCATGCAACGCCAAAAAGCACACCTCGCGCTTATATGAATGACCATATTCTTTGGCTTGCGCCTTTGCAACAGCTGCACAAATTGCAATATCGCCAAGCGGGGCAAGCTTATCATCAATGCTGATGTTTTCAGAAATTTCTTTTGGTGAAACGCCTTGTCCTTTCACAAAATTAAAGTTTGGGAACGAAAGCACATCGGTGGGTTTATCAATTTGGCGAAAGGTGTTGTTTAGTGTTTGAATTTCAGTGGCATCCACCATGCGCAAATTCACCGAAAAGCCCTTAAAATCAATGCCCGATTTTTCCAGCGCACGAAGATATAATTTTTTTATTTTTCGTTTAATTGGCGAAAAACCAAAGTTTTGGAAATAAATTCTCATAACTCTCCTTAAATTTGCCTTTGGGCAGTAATAACATAGGACACATAAGTGCAACCATTGCCCGTTGAATTGATAAAAGATTTTTCTGACTTTATTATATCACCTTGCGCGCATTGTTGTAAAGCATTTTTTTTGCACTGCTCAATAATCTCTTGCTTATGTGTTTCAAAATCTGATTGAATTTCAATGGTTTCAACTTCATAATATGTTATGGTTTGAATTTGAATTGGCAAAATGGTGTTGTGAAGTTTTGTTTGCGAAGTGTCGGTTTCAAAATCTTCAAAAGGTGATGTTGTGGTACTTTGATATATCGGCAACCCCATAAAAAACACATTATTCAAAATCTTTCTTTTGCCTGTGCGAAGTGTTTGATAAGTTGTGTCAAAATGACAAAAGGTGCTTTCAAGCCAAACTTCTGCTGTGATATTTGCTTCTGGCTTAACAATTTGATTGCCTGATATGGCACTGACAAGCACATCGCCGGCATGAACAATATCCCCCACAGCAACTTCCGCAGTTCCGCTTATCAGATTAATCGAGGTTATTCTCCCGTTAAAATTTGCAACGATATCATTTTGCATGTTTTGATTATAATTATCTTTTTCCTTGATATTCACAACAAGCGTAAGCCCCTTAATCATCACGCTTACCATACTGATCTGCGGAAAATTTTCCATAAGATTAAGCTCAAGCGCTGCAGCATCTATCGCTTTTTTATTTGTCAGATATCCAATGTTTTCGCTTTGAAGATATGCTTTGACCTCACTGTTTGCAAGTGTTTCAAGCCCGCGTATATCAATCCTAAAAACAAAAAAATTGGCCGCATAGACGCCTAAAAAAGCGATAATTAAAGCAATTGGCACGCATATGCGGGAAAGCGCTGTTTGAAAAATATGGCTCACACCAATATGCTGAAACCCCAAGATTTCTGCACCAAAATTTGCCAATATTTTTTTAACAATCTTAAGGTTTTTTTTATAAATTATAAACTCTGCTCTAAAATCCTCACCTTTTTTGATTTGACTAACAGCGATGTTTGCTTGCCGAAATTTCTCAAAAATTTGCGCAAGATTTAGTGCTTTGATTTGCACTTTGATTTTGAAGTTTTTCATCATTAAAACACCTCGGTTTTATAAATTTTTCCTTCAACCAAGATTGTGTTTTGGGTAAGTTCACGCACAAAAAGACCACTACCCTTTATTTCCACAAAACCCGTTTTAAGTTTGCAAGAAATCGTTGTGTCAGAAAGCTCTAAAAGACCACGTTGCCCCTCGATATACACAACCTGCCCGCCAATATTCACAAGGTTATATGGTGTGGAAACGTTTTGCGGCAAATTACATTTTGTTTTAAGCTCAGAGAAAAAATTAAAAATATTCACGGTCTATTTTATGCCCTTTGTCGTAAAAAAAGAATAAAAAAACAAGGTGATTTTCAACCCTGTTTTAAATGATATTATTCTTTTTCTGAAGCTTCCACTTCGTCCAAAAGGCGATAGAATTCATCGAACACGCGCATTGCAAGTGCTTCATCTGTTTCAATAACAAGTTCAGATTCGCCATTTTCCTGTTCTTCAACTCTGAAAACAATGGCTTCGTCTTCAGCAACCTCTTCCATCTCATCGATTGGTTTCAAAATTGCAAAAAGCTTTTCTTCCATTGGGATAATTGCAATTTGGTCAAACTTAATTGGTTTATCATTTTCGTTGTAAAGTGTGATTGGGTCTTCGTTTTCTTCATCTAAAAGAATGTCAAGAACATCAAGTTCCACTTCTGGTTTATCTTGTTCTTTCATGTTATCTCTCCTTCCTATTCAAATAACTTTCCAAAATGATGCAGGCGGCAACCTTATCAATCATTTGCTTGCGCTTTTCGCGGCGCACATTGGCTTTAATCAAAAGGTCTTCCGCTTCCACTGATGAAAGGCGTTCATCTTGCAAAACAATCTTAACATTTGCGGCTGCTTGCAATTTTTCGGCAAATTGCTTCGTCAAAATTGCGCGTTCACCCATTGTGCCATCCATATTCAGTGGCAAACCAATCACCACGGTTTCAACATCATTTTCTGCAATAATGTCGGCAATTTTTTGCACGCTTTGGTCCATATCCCGATTTTGGATAACATCAAGGGGGCTGGCAATCACCTGCATAAGGTCCGATTGCGCCAGCCCAATCCTTACATCACCATAATCAATCGCCAAAATTCGTTTGTATTGCATACTTAGATTATATCAAACAAAAAATTTTATGTCAAGTTTTCAAAAAGAAAAAGCACCAACTGGTGCTTTTGAATTAACGTTTTGAGAATTGTGGTGCTTTGCGCGCTTTTTTAAGACCGTATTTCTTACGTTCTTTTGCCCTTGCATCACGTGTTAAGAATCCTGCTTTTTTAAGTTCTGGCTTGAACGCTTCGTCCGCTTTTACAAGCGCGCGTGCAAGGCCGTGGCAAATTGCGCCGGCTTGACCTGCAAGGCCGCCGCCAATAACATTCACTTTCACATCAAATTTGTTTTCTGCGCCAATAAGTGCAAGTGGTTGGCGTGCAACAAGTTTAAGTGTGTCAAGTGGGAAATATTCATCAATTGTGCGTTTGTTGATGATGATTTCGCCATTGCCATTTGGGATAAGGAACACACGGGCGATTGCCTTTTTGCGTCTTCCTGTTGCCAAAAATTGAACTTTTGTTGATTTTTTAACTGCTTTCTTTTCTGCCATCTTATTCCCTTACTCCTTTTACCGCATATGCAACAGGTTGTTGTGCCTGTTGGTTGTGATTTGCATCTTTGTATGCAAAAAGGCGTGTGATTTGCTTTCTGCCAAGTGCGTTTTTGCGAAGCATACCTTTCACCGCAACTTGAAGTGCTTTTGGTGAGTTGGTTTGCATAAGTGTTTTATAGTTCATTTCTTTCAAGCCGCCTGGGAAGCCACTGTGATGACGATAAAACTTATCTGTTAATTTTTTTCCTGTTAAAACCATTTTGTCGGTGTTGATAACAACCACGAAATCACCGCAGTCAACATGTGGGGTGAAGGTTGGTTTAAGTTTGCCAGACAAAAGGTCTGCCACAGCGGTTGCAAGGCGGCCAAGTGGCATATTTTCTGCATCAATAATGTGCCATTTGCGCTGAACCTCTGCGGGTTTTGCCATATATGTTTTCATTACTTTCTCCTTATATTTTTCGTCCGTAAAGGTGATTGCAAGGGGCTAATTCACAATTCAAATTTAACAAAGACTTTTGATATTATATATATTAAATCCCCATTTGTCAAGAGTTATTTTCAATTTTCTTGCTTAAAAAGATGTTTTATGAATTGTGTTGACATTTTAGGGGAACTTATGCTATAAAAACCGCGTAAGGAGGTGGCAAAATGGCACAGGAATTTGAAAGGAAAGTGAAATATGTGCAGGTTCAGCAAAACGGGCAACTTGTAACGCACAAGGTGTTTGAGGATATGGGGCGCTGGGCACCTGTGAAGAAAAGCAAAAAGAAAAAGCTTGCGGGCAAACCGCACTACACCACCAAAAATGTCAATGGCAAGGTCATCACCGAAATCACATATGAATAAAAAATCCGCACGAATAATGCGGGTTATTTTTTTTCATCAAAGTTTAGAACTTCTTCCAAATTGTTATGGATAACAGTCAGTTTGCCTTTGGCATCTGCAAAATCTTTTTCGCAAATTTGCACAAGGGTTTGCGCCTTTTCAAAAAGTGCAACGCTTTCGGCAAGCGTAAGATTGCCATCTTCAAGTTTGGCAATGATTTCATCAAGCTGTTTTGATGCTTGTTCAAATGATAATTTTTGTGTCATAAAATCTCTCCTTTCAATGTTCCGTCCTTAAAGTCAATGGTGATTTTGTCGCCCGCCGCCAAACTTTTTGCCGAAACCACCGCCCCGCCATTAACTGACACTTTGGCATACCCAAGCCCCAAGATGTGGTTTGGGTTATATTTTTCAAGCGTGGTTTTTTGAATTTCAAGCGCGTGCGCCATATCTTGAATTTTATCCTCAATGGCGCCCGTAAGCGCAGAAAGTTGGTCTTCAAAATGTGTTTCGTTATCCAAAATGATGCTGCTTATGCGGGATTGAAGCACGGAAATTTGCCCCTGCAAAAGCCATTTTTTGCTTTTGATTTCTTCCGCCACAAGTTCTGCCGCAGTACTTGGGGTTGCGGCGCGGATATCGGCGGCAAAATCGCAAATTGTAAAATCCGTTTCGTGGCCGATTGCGGAAATGATTGGCTTTGTGCAGTCAAAAATTTTGCGAGCAAGGGCTTCGCTGTTGAATTCCCACAAATCTTCTGCACTGCCGCCGCCACGGGCGATGATGACAACCTGAACATCATCGCGCGTTTCAAAATATTCAAGCCCATTTATCACACTTTCACTTGTGCCTTGGCCCTGCACTTTTGCGGGATAAAGCACAATGTTGATGCCGGGATTTCTGCGCGTGGCAACGGTGATAATATCGTGAATCACTGCGCCCGTTTCGCTGGTAATAACCCCAATAGTTTTGACATTGTCGGGCAAATCCTTTTTGCGCGCATCATCAAAAATGCCTTCTTTTTCAAGTTTGTCTTTAAGTTCCAAAAACGCCCGAAACAAATCCCCCACGCCAAACGGGGTGATTTTGGAAACATTGAAATTCAGTTTTCCACCTTTCACATAAAAGCCCGGCGTGCCTTTTGCCACAATTTTATCGCCATTTTTCACGCCGTCAAGCGCCCCACCATAAAAACAAACACAAGAAATCAGCGAGGTTTCGTCCTTAAGGTCAAAATACGCAATTCCGCGCACAATTTTAAGACCAGAAACCTCGCCAACAACACTTACATTATATAAAAGTTCTTCGGCTTCGAAGATTTTTTTGATATACCACGCAAGCTGGCTGACAGTTATTGTTTGTTCCATATTATTCTTTCTTTGCAAGCACACCATTGATGAATTTTTGACTTTTTTCGGTTGAAAACTTTTTTGCCATTTCCAAAACTTCATTAATCACAACCTGTTTTGGGGTTTTACAAACTTTAAGTTCAGAAAGCGCAAGATATAAAAGCGTTAGGTCAACCTTAAACAACCTGTCCCTGTGATAATTTTCCAGCATTTCATCAATTTCTTTGGAAATGTGATATTCGTTTTCCATAAATGCCCCCACAATTTCATTTGCAAATTCAAGTTCTTTTTCTGAAAGTTTTTCTTCATCCAAGATCATTTTTTGGGTTTCAAGAACATCACTTCCAAAAAGGTGTGCAAAAATAACTTTGAATGCAAAAACCCTAGAATTCGACCTCATTACTTACCTCTCCTTCTTCTTTGACAACAACGTCAACAATATGCACATTGACGCGTTCTGCTTTGACGCCAACCATACTGAAAATGCTGCTTCTTATGTTTTCTTGCACCTTAAAGCAAAGGTCTGGCGCAGAGATATTGCTGAACACATCAATCCAAACATCAATCAAAAGTTGACCTGCGGTATTATATTGGATTTTGATGCCTTCAACATCCGGCTTTTGCAATGCAACAAATGTGTGACTTTGTGATTTTTTGCTTAACCCCACAACGCCGCTTATTTCTTTTGTGGCAAGACTGACGATTGAATATAAAATTGTTTTATTGCAAGTCAGTTTTCCAGAAGTTTCTTCAATTTGTTTGTCCATAAAGTTCCCCTTTGTGGGCATTATAGCATATAATTTTTAAAATTAAAAGAAAAAACCGCAAAATTGCGGCTTCGATTTTTATACCACAGGAATAACCTTGATTTCTGCAAGTGCATAATCTGTTTGTTCAGTTACAACAGAAACAATTTTTGCAACCTCGGTTGATGTAAGTTCATTGGATTTAACAATCACATTGATATAACTTGAAGATGTTGTTACAATCGCATCTGAAAAGCCAAGCCCTTTGATAAGATATTCAAGCGCCAGTTCATTTTCCATTTCTGCAATCAATGCAAGTTTTTTATCTTGTGCAGCAGATTTGGCATCAGCAGTTGAATTTTCATCTTCAATGATGGCCGTGTAATACAAAATTTCTTGGTCACGCGTTGCGCTGCGATCTGTGCGATAACTGTCAAAATAGTTATAACTTGTAGTTGTGTTAGACACATTTGCGCCAGTGTTTATCGTTTGATTGTTAAGTGTGATGTTTAAATATCCCGTTACGCCCAGAAGCAGAACCATTGCTGAAAGAATGATGATTTTTGTTTTCTTTTTTAACATTGTTTAACTCCTTCCCCATATTTTATGCACAGTTGTGCGTCAATAGAACCTTTATGGCTCACCTTTCAAAACTTCGATGTTTTTCGCGTCAATTTTAAGCAGCGCTTCAACCGCCTTTATTATTTCCAGCCGCACAAACACATCGCTTGCACCACTTGCCACGACAACAGCGGATTTGATGTTTGGAATTTGGTCTTCAGTTTGCACGCCTTCGCTTTCACACATAATCATCACATCAATTTTGCCTGCGCCATCAATTTTGGACAAGAGGTTTTCAAGTTTTGATTCAACCTGTGAAGTATAGCTTGCGTTTGAGGACATATTTTGCGTGTTTGCGCCCTGCGACGCAGCCGTTGAGGAAAAATACACAAGCAAAACAATAAGCGCCAGCAGAACCGCAATAATAACTTCAATATGTTTTATGCTTTTTAAACGCTTCCAAAGCCCAGAAAACTTACTCATAAAAAACCACAATCTCCTTTTCAACTTTAATAGTATCTTGCACAATGTCAAGAATGCTTGTCTTTATATTTTTATTCTTTGAATTTTCATCTATGACAACAAATTTCAGGTTGACGCTTATTTGATTGATAATCAGTTGATTTTCAAATATATCCGCTTCAATCCCCACCTCAACAAACCTGAACCCCGCTTCGGCGCACGCCGTTTCAATGGCATTTTCGGCGTTATCCAAAAATTGGCGGTTAACGCTTGCCACAAACCCATCTTGAATTTGCACATTTTCTTTATCAAACAAATCATTCACAGAAAAATCTTTGTTTGTAAAAAATGTGAACACCGGCGAAAGGATCACAACGATGATAAGATATCCAAAGATGTTTTTTATAAAACTGCTGGTTTTCCCGCTTGGCAAAATCAAATCCACCAAAATTGAAAGGATAATTATGCCAACAATGCTTAAAACCCAAGTTGAAATTGCACTCATATTTTTTTGCCCCCTATATGCCAATGGTTGTGCACATAATCAGCCCCATAAACACAACATACATAAACGCCACGGCAAGAATCATTGCAATCGGCATCACAAAAACCTTGCCAAGCCCACTTACAAAGTTTGAAATGCGGCCATCAGAAAGCGGCTCAAGCACTGCGCCCATAAATTTCAGGGCAAGGCGGAATAAAATCAACTCAACAAGTGGGGCAATTATGCTTGAAAACAAAATCAAAAGCCCGCATGTGCCAATCGCACTTTTGATGACATGACAACTTGCCAAAATAAGGTTAAGCCCTTCGCTTAAGTATCCGCCCACAATCGGCACATACGCCGAAAGCGAATAGCGCGCGGTTTTGAAAGAAACTGTGTCTATGCTTCCTGCGGTGATGCCCTTGATTGCCAAAAACGCCATAAAAACCGTGAACACAATGCCAATAATCCACTTGAAAAGCGAAAAGCAAAATCCCGCAGTTTTTGAAAGTTTAATGCTTGGCGAAATATGCGAAATCACCGTAAAGACCACTGAGAAAACAAAAAGCGGCAAAAGGATTGTTGAAAAAATTTTTGCAACACCGGTGGTTAAAAGTGCAACTGCGGGCTGATAGACCGCGGCGCTTACCGTGCCGCCTGTGGCGGTCAGCATTGTCAAAAGCAGTGGGAACACAAGTTCCATTTGTCCGGAAAGAAGCGAAAGCGCCGTGGCGGTCAGGTTTATCATCTTCACAACCGCACTCATGATTATCACAACAATCACGCCAAAACACACAAAATGGATAATATCGCCAACTGAGCTGTCATTGGATTTAAGTTGTGTGAGTATGCTTGCCAAAACGGCAATGGCAATAATGCTTGAAATCAGTGGCAAAAATGAAATAATTTCAGATAAAAACACATTTGCAAGCCCCTGCAAAATGCTGCCGGTGTCTGCGCCAAAATCACCATTTATGATTTGCTTGATTTTGTCCATAAGTGATGCATCTGCAAAAATCCCAAGCGCATCTGTGCAATATTCATCAAAAAATTTGTTAAGCCCCGAAAGGTCAAGATTTTCAAGCTGCTGGTTTATGGTTTCATCAAACTGCTCTTCAACTGTTTGTCCATATCCACTTTCACTGCCCGCAAACCCCACATCAAAAGAAAATGTCATGGGGATAAGCGCCAAAACAAGCGCCACCACCAGCGCATAAATTTTTTTTATCATCATGGCAAAATCCCCATAAGAACATCAAGAAGGTTTGTGACAATCGGCAGTGCCAAAAACAAAATGATAATTTTGCCCGCAAGGCCAACTTTGCTGGCAAGACTTGAAAGTCCGCAATCTGAACATATGTTTGCAGTGAACTCTGTTAAATACCCAATGCCAATAATTTTTAGAATTGATGAAAAAAGTGTGGGTGAAAGGTTTGCTTTTTGCACAAGGCCGCGAAAAACATCCAAAATCCCATCAACATAATTGATAAGAAAAAGCAAAATCACAATCCCACCGCTGATGGCAACAATGCTGGCAAACTCGGGCTTCACTTGCTTAACAATCAAGCTTGCAATACATGTCAGGATTGCAATTGCCAAAATTTTGAAAATATCCATTGCCGCCCCTTAAAAATCAAACATTGTTTTCACGCTGGAAAACAAACTTGAAATCAAATCCAACACCATAAAAAGCACAATTATAAGCCCCGCAAGCGTTGTAAGCGTGGCAATTTCATCTTTGCCACTTTGCTTTAAAACCTGTCCAACAACAGCCGTCAAGATTCCAATTGCCGCAATTTTAAAAATAATTTCAACACCCATACTTTCACCTTTTAATCAATATATTTGTGGTATTCTTTGCATAATACACAATATGTTGTGGTATTATGCAAATACAAGCACAATCACAAGCCCCGCAATAATCCCAAGCTTGATATAAAGCGTGCCATATTTTTTGGCATCTTCTTCTGCTTTTGTAAAAAACTGTGCAAGTTGAACTTGTTGATTTGCAAGTTGGTTTGTTTGATTAAATGCATCAAATTTGCCAAGTGTTTTAAAAAAGATTGCAAGCACATTTTTTTCATCCTCATTAAGAATTTTTATATTTTCAAAAAGGTTTTCAGGACAGATATCTTTATCAAAATTCAAACAATCAATAAAGTTCTTGATCAAAGTTTGCGCATCTTGGCTGTGCGATTGAAAGTCATTTAAAATTTCAATCAATTTGCCCTGTGAAAAGCGGATTTCTGTTTTAAGTTTATCAAAAAGCAGTTCAATAGATTTAAAAAACTTGCTTCGGTTGGTGTAATAACTTGAAAAGCCCCAACCGATATAAGTGCAAATTCCTGCAATGGCGAATAAAATAAAATATTTTATCATAAAACTTCCTTAAAATTTTGGTCAAACACCCCAACAATTTGCCCTGCCCGTCCACTTGGGGCAAGAAACACAAAGCGCTTGAAAACATTTTTTATATCATCAAAATACGGCTTGGATTTCAGCTGCTGAAGGTTTGCCGCGTGGATTGTTGCCACAACTTTCACCCCACAACTTTCGGCAAACTTAACCGCCTGAAAATCTTTTTCTGTGCCAAGTTCATCTGTCAGGATAATATCAGGATTCATCGCCCTTATCCCCTGCAAAAAACCAATTTCTTTGGTGCAAAACGAAAGCACATCGCAAAACATGCCAAGGTTTATGCGATTATCTTTGCCGGCAATTTCACCGCGCTCGTCCAGCACCAAAACATTAAAAAAATAATTGTTTTTGGAAAGCATAAAAGCAAAATCGCGCAAAAATGTGGTTTTGCCTTGTCCAGGCGAAGAAATGATAAGCGTGTTATAAATTTCATTTTGGTCAATAAGTTTGTCAAACACCGGTGCGCTTGCGCCGCGAACAATGTGGGGAATGCGAATATTCAAACTTGAAAAATTTGTGATTGTTTGCACCTTGCCTGCGTCCATCACCACACTTCCCGCAATGCCAATGCGCACACCATCGTCCAGCACGATATATCCTGCCTTAAGTTCTTCGGTTATGGAATAGATTGAAAACTGGCTGGCCTTATAAATGATATCTTCAAGCGCACTTTTGGAAAATGTGATTGCGTTTTCAGGGTTAAAAGACAAGCCGTTTTCTGTTAAAAAATATGCTTTTCCACCACTGATTATGCCAACGGGCAAATTTGCCCGAAGGCGAATTTCATAAATATTCTCTTGCCCCACTTTTTGCGTGATGATCTGATAAAATTTTTCAGGAAGAATATTTTTAAGCATAAAAAAACCTCATCACAATATATGACAAGGTTACATGGGGTTTCCCAAGAAAAATATATAATTTTGACAATTAAAGGCCGCTTTTGTTGACAACAAAATATGCATTTTTCACGCGATATTTTTCAATCTGCTTGCCGCGTGCAATGCGGGTTTCATAGCGAAGCGTATCTGTGCTGTGAAGATTCAAATTATCTTTTGTTTCAAGCACATACTCAAAGTTTTCAGGATTAAATCTTGCAAATGCCACAACTTCGCGGTCATCTTTAAGACCGATTGTTTTAAGCCCACGGCGATATTTATTTGTAACTTCATAATCGCCAATTGGCACTTTTTTGGCTTGGCCTTTGTTTGTGACAACCATCAAAATGCCTGTTTTTTGCGCAATTCCCGCAAACACAACTTCATCACCATCTTGCAATTTAAAGATTTTTGTGCCACTTGCGGCGCGTTTTTGCACAGGAAGTTCATCTTTTTCAAACTTAAGCGAATATGCCCACTTTGTCACTGCAACAATATGTTCACTTTGGTCTTCATATTCAACATTGATCACTTCGTCTTTTTCTTTAAGGTTAATAATACTGAACATCGCGCGTGAAGAAATGAAATCACTGACAGGCATGATTTTTCCTATGCCATTTTTTGTAAACACAAGGATTTTTTGATCTTTGTTTTCCCGAATTGGCAAAATGCGGATCGGTTTTTCGCTGTAAAGAATGTTTTTGCGGATTTCACTTAAGGTTGCACCTTTGCCTTTCCATGTGGTCAGCGGCAGTTCCTTCACCTTCATTTTGATGCAATTGCCGTTGTTTGTGAACACATAAAATGCTTCATTATCATTTATCCTGAAGGCATCACTTGAAATTTCATAAGCATTTGAATATGATGCATATTTTGCCGAAGAATTTTTTGCCGCAATGCGTTTTAACCTGCCATCTGCAGAAAGCGCAACAAAGTTTGGTTCAAAGAATTCTTCACAGTCCACAAGGTCAAAAATTTCGGTTTGAAGTTGATTTTTTTCAACCTGCAAACTGCTTTTGCGTTTGTTGTCAAAGCGTTTGCGGATATCCTTAAGTTCTTTCACAACAATGTCTTCTTGCATTGATTTTGAATTCAAAATTTGCTTATAAAGTTTGATTCGTTCTTTCAGTTCTTTCAATTCATCTTGAAGTTTCTTCACTTCCAAATTCACAAGGCGGGCAATGCGCATATCCAAAATGGCTTGGGCTTGGACATCAGAAAGCTTAAATTTTTCCATAATTCTTTCTTTTGCCACAGCAACGGTTGGTGAGGTTTTGATAAGTTTGATAAGCGCATCAATGTTCTTGATTGCAACCAACAGCCCTTCAACAATATGTGCGCGCTTTTCATCGTTATCCAAATCAAATTTTGTGCGGCGCACAACCACTTGAATTTGATATGCGGTGTAATAAGAAATGATTTCCAAAAGCCCCATAAGTTTTGGCTTGCCACCTGCAATCGCAACCATATTGATGTTGTAATTCTGTTCAAGGTTTGTGTTTTTCAAAAGGTAGTTAAGGATTGCCTTGGCATTTCCGCCTTTTTTGATCTTTATCACTGCCCTTAAACCATTGCGATCAGATTCATCAGTAATTTCCCCGATATAAGACAAAAGGTTTTTTTCTTTTTCCTTAAGTTCGGCAATCTTTTGCAAAAGTTGCGCCTTGTTCACTTGATAAGGAATTTCAGTGATCACAATTGAAGATTTTTCGCCATTTTTTTCAATATGGGTTTTTGCTTGAATCACAATCTTGCCCTTGCCGGTGGCATAAGCATCGCGAAGCCCATCGCCAATAATAAGGTTGCCCCCGGTTGGGAAATCTGGCGCCTTGATGTGCGTCATCATTTGCGAAAGCGTGATTTTTGGGTTTTTGATGTATGCGCAAACACCATCAATAACTTCCGCCAAGTTATGCGGTGGAATATTGGTTGCCACACCAACTGCAATGCCTGTTGCGCCGTTCACCAAAAGGTTTGGAAAGCGCCCCGGAAGCGTTACGGGCTCTTTCAATGTGTCATCAAAGTTAAGCGTCCAATCAACGGTTTTTTTGTCAAGGTCGCGAATAAGTTCAAGCGCAAGTGGCGCAAGGCGCGCTTCGGTGTAACGCATTGCCGCGGCACTGTCGCCATCGATTGACCCAAAGTTGCCGTGCCCATCCACAAGTGGCGCGCGAAGCACAAAGTTTTGGCTCATGCGCACCATGGCATCATAAACGCTGCTGTCGCCATGCGGATGATATTTACCCATACAATCGCCCACAATACGCGCAGATTTTCTGTATGGCTTATCAGGTGTGACGCCAAGTTCAATCATTGAATACAAAATTCTGCGTTGAACCGGTTTCAACCCATCTTCAACGCGTGGCAGGGCGCGGTCC
>JAFVTB010000006.1 GCA_017503445.1 Clostridia bacterium | reverse complement strand
CCAGCAAATATCCAATGGCGGTTGACACAAAAAAATGCACAGATGAAATCACAAAAACTGTGAAGGCGCTTGCCCAAAGTGGGAAAGGTGAGGGGCATGACCAGTTTATGACAGGGATTCGCATCGCGTTTGACATCACTTGCTCGTACAAAATGTGGGTGGAACTTGAAAGATATAGGTTCTTAGAGTTTGTTTCAAGCCAAAGCACTATGCATCGCATTGCCCGCTTTGATATCGCTTCACAATGCAATAAATATGTTGACCCTGTGATTATTCAACGCGTGGAAGAACTTAAAGCAGAATATCTTGCAAAGGTTGACAACCCAAACATCAGCCCGCAAGAAAAGCAAGAGGCTTATTTAAAACTGCTGTATAACGTTCCAAGTGGTTTTGAGTTGACTGCACGCATCACAACCAATTATCGCGCTCTTAAAACTGTCTATGCCCAACGCAAGAACCATAGGCTTCCAGAATGGCGCGCATTTTGCCGCTTAATTGAAGAATTGCCTTATGCGCGTGATCTTATCGTGCCAGCCAAAACGAAGGAGCAGGAAAAATGATTCTTTATGGCAAGCCTGTGGCCGATGCCCTGCTTAAAAGCGCCAAAAAAGCGGTGGCAAGTTTGGAAAGTGCCCCAAAACTTGTGATTGTAACCAATCCAAATGATAACGCAAGTGCGGTTTATGTTAAAAACAAACTTAATGCTTGCGCCGCTTGCGGCATTGATGCCAGTGCAATCCCAATGCCTGACAAATCAACAACAAACGATTATTTGCGGCTGATTGACCGTTTGAATAAAGCAAAAGATGTTACGGGCATAATTGTGCAACTTCCGCTTATTGATGGTGTCAACGAAGAAATTGTGGCAAAAAGCATATCAAAGCAAAAAGATGTTGATGGCTTTTTAAAGGATTCGTTTTTCCCGCCTTGTACGCCTGCGGGCATTATTCATATGTTGGATTATTACAAGGGCAAAAATTTCCTTAATGGTAAAAATGCGGTTGTTATCGGCAGAAGCGAAATTGTTGGCAAGCCAATGGCAAATTTGTTGCTTTCGCGCGATGCAACGGTAACGATTTGCCACTCAAAAACTCAAGATATTTCTGCTTTCACTAAGCAAGCCGATGTCGTGGTTTGTGCGGTTGGTAAAGCCAAATTTTTGACGCATGAAATGGTGAAGCCTGGCGCAACAATTATTGATGTTGGCATCAATCGTATTGATGGCAAACTTGTGGGCGATTGTGATTTTGAAAATCTGAAAGATATTTGTGATATCACGCCCGTTCCGGGTGGTGTTGGGCCGATGACGGTTGCAACGCTTGTGCATCGCCTGCCTGCGCTTTACAACAAACAAAAGGATAAACATCTTGAAAAATAAAAAAATCCCCGCAAGGGATTTTTTTTATTGCAATGGGTTTGCGTAGGTGAAGGTCAAGTTTAAAACTTGCTTGTTGTTGTCGGGGTTGTCGTTTGTCCAAAGGTTCGATTTTTTAAGGTCGGTGTAGGTGGCAGAAAATGTGAAGCCATCGGCGGTTTTTTCAAGTTCAAGCGAATATTTATCATTTGAAAAAATTGTT
>JAFVTB010000005.1 GCA_017503445.1 Clostridia bacterium | reverse complement strand
CATGCACTTTTGGATGAAGCGTGCAGAATCATCATTGGCACAGCAAAAAAGGGTGGTGCAACCGTTGTTGGCCCTGTTCCACTTCCAACCGACAGGGAAATCATCACTGTTATTCGCTCACCACACAAACACAAAGACAGCCGTGAACAGTTTGAATCAAGAACTCACAAACGCATGATTGACATCATGAACCCAAACGCAAAAGCAGTTGAATCACTTATGAAGATTGAATTGCCAGCCGGCGTTGACATCAAAATCAAATTATAATCTAGACAAGGAGAAAGGAAATGAAAAAAGCAATTATCGGCAAAAAGCTCGGTATGACTCAAGTTTTCACCCAAGACGGCAAAGTGATTCCTGTTACAGTTGTTGAAGCAGGCCCTTGCACCGTTGTGGCAAAGAAAACCACTGAGAAAGACGGTTACAATGCAATAGTTGTTGCCTATGGAAGCGCAAAAGAAAAGAACATCTCTAAACCTGTTCTTGGCGTTTACAAAAAAGCTAACATTGAACCGAAAAAAATGATTAAAGAACTTAAAATTGACGGAGAATTCGAAATCGGCGCCGAAATCAAGGCAGACGTGTTCGCAGAAAAGGAAAAAGTTGACGTTTCTGGTTTAACACGTGGCCGTGGTTTCAGCGGGGTTATCCGCCGTTGGAACCAACGTCGCCTTCGTATGTCTCACGGCACAGGCCCAGTGCACCGCGAAGTTGGTTCACTTGGCGCAAGCAGTGGCGTTGCCCGCGTTTTCAAAGGCCGCCATATGCCAGGTCGTTATGGTCATGAACGCGTAACAATCCAAAACCTTGAAATTGTTAAAGCAGATGCAGACAGAAACATTCTTTTGGTTAAGGGTTGCGTTCCAGGCCCACGCGGAAGCGTTATCGAAATTAAATCAGCAGTTAAAGGGGGTAAGAACTAATGGCAGACGTAAAAGTTTATGATATGAAAGCAAAAGAAGTTGGTTCAATCACCCTTAACCCTGAACTTTTCGGTGTTGAATACAACGAACCTGTAATTCACCAAGTGATTGTGGCAGAAAACGCAAACGCGCGCCAAGGCACAAAATCAACCTTGACAGTAAGCGAAGTTCGCGGCCACCACAAAAAACCTTATGCGCAAAAACACACTGGTAATGCGCGTCATGGCAACACCAAAGCCCCACAATACAAGGGCGGCGGCATTGTACATGCAATGAAACCTCGTGATTTCTCAAAAAAGGTTAATAAACAAGTGAAGTATCTTGCATTTGCAAGCGCACTTTCACAAAAACTTAACCAAAATGAAATCACTGTGATTGATGAAATCGCATTTGAACAACCAAAAACAAAAGCAATGAAGGAGATGCTTAACGCATTCAAGTTTGACCGTAAAACCGTTATCGTTCTTGACGACAATAACGCACAAGTTTTAAGGGCAGGTGCAAACATTCCATTCCTTACAATCACCACTGCAAACCTTTTGAATGTTGGCGAAATCGTTGCAAATAAAAACTTAGTTTTCACAAAATCAGCAATTCAAAAACTTGAGGAGGTAAGAATTTAATGAAAGCGTATGACATTATTAAGAAACCTCTTATGAGCGAAAAAAGCTATGCTCAAATCCAAGACAAAGTGTATACTTTCATCGTGGATAAAAATGCAAACAAAGTCGAAATCAGAAAAGCAGTTGAAGAAATTTTTAATGTTCAAGTTGAAAAAGTAAACACTGTAACAACAAAAGGCGAAGCCAAAGTTCGCAACACAAAATCTGGTGTTGTGAAAGGCAAAACCTCTGACATTAAAAAAGCAATCGTAACTCTTAAAAAGGATTCTAAGCCAATTGCTTTCTTTGAAAGCTTGAGTTAAGGGGGATAAAATGGCAATAAAGAAACATAAACCAACATCTGCCGGCCGCAGATTTGTGTCAACAGCAACTTTTGAAGAAATCACAACCACAACTCCTGAAAAAAGTTTGCTTGCACCAAAAAAGAAACATGCTGGCCGTAACTCTTATGGCAGAATCACTGTTCGCCATCAAGGCGGCGGAAATCGTCAAAAATATCGTATTATTGACTTCAAACGCAACAAAGATGGTATTCCTGCAAAAGTTGCAACCATTGAATATGACCCAAACCGCACAGCTTACATTGCACTTTTGAACTATGCAGACGGCGAAAAACGCTATATCCTTGCACCACTTGGTCTTCAAGTTGGCGACACTGTTATGAGCGGTAAAGATGCCGAAATCAAAGTTGGCAACACTCTTCCACTTGAATTGATTCCATTGGGTTCAACAATCCACAACATTGAATATCAAGCTGGCAAAGGTGGCCAAATCGCGCGCAGCGCAGGCACAAGCGTTCAACTTATGGCAAAAGAAGGCAAATATGCCACACTTAAAATGCCATCAGGCGAAATGCGCAAAGTGCTTCTCACTTGCCGTGCAACCCTTGGAACAGTTGGCAATATTGACCACGAACTTGTTTCAATCGGTAAGGCAGGTCGCAAACGTCACATGGGCGTTCGTCCAACCGTTCGCGGTGTTGTTATGAACCCTGTTGACCACCCACACGGCGGCGGTGAAGGTAAGGCACCAATCGGAAGACCTGGTCCTGTAACCCCATGGGGTAAACCAACTCTTGGTCATAAAACAAGAAAACGTAACAAAGCTTCAAACAAGCTTATCGTTAAAAGAGTAAATTAAAAGGTAAATTGGAGATAGAAAAATGAGTAGATCACTTAAAAAACAACCTTACGTTTTTCCAAAACTTTTGAAAAGAGTTGAAGAAATGAGTAAGGGCGAAAGCAAAAAACCTATCAAAACATGGTCAAGAGCATCAGTTATTTACCCAGAATTTGTAGGTTACACTTTTGCAGTTTATAACGGAAAAAAACACATTCCAGTTTATTGTACAGCTGAAATGGTTGGTCATAAACTTGGCGAATTCGCTCCAACAAGAACATTTAAAGGACACGCAGGCTCAAAGAAAACTGCGGGAAGGAGATAAGGGGGAATAAATGGCTACAAGAATTAGAGAAAAAGCCGCTGCGATTGCAAAAAACAAAGACAATCGCCCAATGGCAAAAGTTAAATACGTTCGTATCAGCCCTTCTAAAATCAGAATTGTTCTTGACAATATTAGGGGCAAAAAGGCAACTGAAGCACTTACTTTGATGGAAAATGCAAGACAAGCAAACGCAGAAGTTGTTGTAAAACTTTTGAAATCTGCAATCGCAAACGCAGAAAACAACAAAGGTTTGAATCGCAACGATTTGTACGTTGCAGAAACTTGGGTTGGCGCTGGTCCAATCCTTAAAAGAATCAATATCAGGGCTCGTGGCCGTGCAGACAGACTTTTGAAACGCACTTGCCATATCACCTTGATTTTGGATGTGGTGAAATAGGAGGATATTATGGGACAAAAAGTTAATCCAGT
>JAFVTB010000004.1 GCA_017503445.1 Clostridia bacterium | reverse complement strand
CAAGCGAAAGCGATTCTTTGCGCTGACCCTTTGGGCGGCCAAGATGACTGCAAATAATAATCCTTGCACCTTGCATCAAAAGATATTTTATTGTTGGCAGTGCAGCAGTGATGCGTGTGTCATCGGTGATGTTGCCGTTTTCATCAAGCGGCACATTGAAATCAAGGCGTAAAAACACGCGCTTGCCTTGAAGTTCCCCAAGGTCTGTGATTGTTTTTTTCATAAATTTATTTTGTCCTTTTCAAAAAAAATTTATCACAATTTGGCAAAATATGTCAATCAAAAAAACGCGCTTTAATTATGCGCGTTTTCCAAAAAAATGTTTTCAAGGGTTTTTGCACCATCATCAACGCTTTTCATGCGTGCAAGTTCAAGTTTTTTGCTTGCAGCGTTTTTGTGGCCTTTTGCATACCACAAAAAGTGCTTGCGAAGGTAAACCGAAAGATATCGTTCGCTGTACACATCCTTTAAAAGCGTGATATGTTTTTTGATGGCTTCAAGCTTTTGGGCGGGGGATATGCTTTTGCCCAAAAGTTCTGCAAAAATCCATGGTGCACCCATTGCCCCGCGGCCAATCATCACCGCATCAACCCCTGTGGCTTGCATTGCCTTCAGGCTTTCGGCATCAACCACATCACCATTGCCAATCACGGGAATTTTCACGGCATCTTTAACCGCCTTGATTATGTCAAGGTCTGCCTTGCCGCTGTACATCATTTGCCTTGTGCGTCCATGGATTGTGATGGCCGCCACACCAACTTCTTCAAGCATTTTTGCAAGGTTTGGAGCAACGCAATCATCTTTTCCAAACCCTACGCGCATTTTCACGGTGATTGGTTTGTCAGTTGCCGCCACACATGCCTTGGCAATTTCAACTGCAAGGTCTGGGTTTAAAAGAAGCGCGCTTCCATCGCCATTTTTCACAACCTTTGGTGCCGGGCAACCCATATTGATGTCAATGATATCAAATTTTTGCACAAGCGGATGTTGGCACGCTTTTGCCATAATTTCGGGATCATTGCCAAAAATTTGCACAGCGCAAGGTGTTTCGTTTGGCAAAACTTTCAGCATTTCTTCATAAATTCCTTGATTTTTGCTGAATAAAAGCCCGCGCGCGTTGACCATTTCTGTATAGGTCAGCCCCGCGCCAAAATCTTTGGCAACGCTGCGGAAAGCAAAATCCGTCACGCCGGCCATTGGCGCCAAAAAAAGATTTGATTTGATTTCAATGTCTTTAATTTTCATATCCTTATTATAAGTCTTTGCACATCGCTTTGTCAAGATTGCATAATTCGGCAAGGTTTTACAAAAAATATCCCTATGAAAAACACCATTTTTAAGGGCAGCATTATTTTAATTATTGCCGGCGTTTTGGGTAAGGTTTTGGGCGCGATTTATCGCATTCCACTTTCAAATGTGCTCGGTGCAGAAGGCATTGGGCTTTATCAAATGGTGTTTTCGGTGTTTTCGGTTGTTTTGATTTTGTCTTCTGGTGGCATAAGTGCAAGCGTTGCGCACAGCGTTGCAAAAATCCGTGCTGGCGCGGGTGGAAGTGAAAAAAATGTGCTGTTTAAGGCCCTTGGTTTTTCTTTTTTTGCAAGTTTGTTTTTTGCGCTTGTGTTTTTGATTTTTGGGGCCAATATCGCGGCGCTTCAGGGTGCGCCTGAAGCCAAGATGGCATATCAAATGGCGGGGCTTGCACTTTTATTTTCTGCCCTTTTGGCGCCATTTCGGGGGCTTACGCAAGGGCATCAAAATATGGCGCCAACCGCAATATCGCAAACTTTGGAGCAGGTTTTTAAACTCATTTTCGGCCTTTCATTTGCGTATTTATTTTCAAGGCAAGGCACCGCCATGGGCGTTTTTGGTGCATTCTTGGGGCTTGGACTTGCAGAAATCATCGCATTTGCCTATCTTTTGTTTTCTGCGCGAAAATTCAAGTTTTCGGGCTTTGGTTTTGTGCAAGGATTTTGGAAATCAAACTTTTCAATCACGGCAAGTTCACTGATCATTCCACTTGTTTTGCTGTTTGACAGTTTTGTGGTGGTGAATATTCTTTCGGGGTATATGTCGGGCGCTATGGCAACTGCGCTTTATGGTTTGCAAAGTGGTGTGGTGTCAAGCTTGATCAACTTTCCTGTGGTGATTTCGGTTTCACTTTCGCTGGCACTTTTGCCACAGCTTTCTTTCAATCTTTCGCAAAAAAACTTTGCTGCGGCAAGTCAAAATCTTTCATCGGTTTTTATGGTGATGCTTTTCATTTTGGTTCCGTGCGCGCTGGTGCTGTTCTTTTTTGGTGGGGAAGTGATTGCACTTCTTTATCCCGCGCTTGATGGGGCGCTTCTTGCCACCGCAAGCACACTTTTGCAAATTTCCGCAGTGCAAATTGTGTTTATCAGTTTTCTTCAGGTGTCGGTCAGCGTTTTTCAAAGTATTGGCAAAGCGCACATCCCAATTTTTATCCTTGTGGGTGCAGGGGTGGTGAAGGCGATTTTAACGGTTTTGCTGGTTGGTGCGCCCCAAATCAACATTTTTGGTGTGGCGGCGGCAAATGTGGCATTTTATGGAATTGCTGCCGCAGTTTCTCTTTGGCTTGCCAAAAAGTTCGTGCCATTTGCACTTCCCGAAAAACCCCTTTTGTTTTTGGCAATCAGTTTTGCAACGCTTTCGGCAAGTTTTCTTTTGATCAATGTATACTTTGATGTGCTTGTGGCAAAAATTTTCTTTGCGGGCATCAGTGGACTGGTTTTATATATTCTGCCAATATTTTATCTTGATTTCTTTGGCATCAAATCCGCGCTTTTGAAAAGGAAAATGTTATGAATAAAAAAAATGTTATTTCAAAAATTTCTGTCAAAACGGGCTTAAAAAAATATCAAATCAATGCAGTGCTTAATGCGCTGTATAACACCATTTTAACCGAAATGCAAAAAGGTGAAGAAATCACTTTTTCGGGCTTTGGCAAATTTTTCACCAAACAACGCGGCGAAAGAAAATACATCAGTTTTCAAACGGGTGAGGTTTTTGCCAGCCCGCCGCACCTTGTGCCAGCAGTGAAATTTTCAAAACAATTTATTGAAAAATTTTAATTTTTAATTAAAAAACATTTTTTTAGGCAAAAAATAATTTTTTTTGCTTGATTTTTTTATTGCTGTAAACTATTCTTAAATTAAGAATAGTATTTATGGAGTGAAAAAT
>JAFVTB010000032.1 GCA_017503445.1 Clostridia bacterium | reverse complement strand
TTCAGCTGTTCCACCATTAATGGTTGATGGAAGGTTCACAAAATCTGCATCAAAGGTTTCTGGGTTTGCACCAACAACCATATTGAATGAAATCACAGTTTTGTTATTGCTTGCATCAGTTGAGATATAGGTGATGGTGTATTCACCTTCAGCTTCTGGAACAAAATATGCATTTGTTGCAGTGATTGTGTTGCCAGAAAGTTCATACAGCATGTTTTGTGCGGTGTAGGTGTTGCCGGCTTTGTCCACAATTGACACTTCAACATTCACGTTTTTCGCCATGTCATCGGTGTATTCAACTGTTGGAAGGGCTGTTTGATCGCCAACTTTGCCATTTTGACAAGCATCGATGTTTACATCAGTGATGGTTGTAGGTGATTCGTCACCTGTGCCAAGAATTTTGATCACTTTTTCTGCTGTGCCAATTTTGCCTGCATCATTGATTGAAGATGCAATGATTTTGATTTGTTTATAACCAGCAGTGTTGATGGCTTCAAGTGATGGAATTGTAAGAGTGTATTCATCTGCATCTTTATCATAAGCGATGATATCGTCTGTGCCATCAACCCATGTGGTGCCGTTTGCAGAAGTTTTGTAGGTTACTTGAGTTGTAAGATATGTGTCAGAGAAATTGCCATCTTTTTCTTGAGTTGCAGCTGGTGCATCAAATTTCACAACATCTTCTGGGTTCACACTTGAAGGAAGTGCTGTTTTGGTTGAAAATTTCACGGTTGGGGCCTTGGTAACACCTTCTTTATCATAGTTTGAATCAATCACAAGTGTAAGTGGCAGGGTTACTTCTGCTTTGCCGCTGAGTTTATCTTTGGCAATATATTTAATAATATATGTGCCATCTTCAAGTTCGAATAATGGGTCATTTTCATATTCTGTAACTTGATGCATATCTGTTGCAAGAATTGTTACATCTTCACCATTCATTTTTGCGGTGCGATCTGAAAGTGTACCTGATGCATTAAACACAAGGGCTTTGTTTGCATATTGATTTTTATTTGCATAAACGCTTTCATCAAACACAACTTGTTTATTGGTGTTGTTGACGATTTGACGATAAAGTGTCAAGTTGTCATCAACAAAGCCATTTGCATGGTCTGTTGCATAGATTGGCAGAAGCATAATATCATCGCCTGTCCAAACTTCGTTGAACACTTCAACAGCATCAACATCTGTGCCTTCACTGAATGAATAAGGCAATGTCACCATTGGGGTTGGGGCGATGTTATCTTTTACATCACTGATAATAAAGCTGGTTGAATCTGTGCTTGGAACTTTGTTAGTGTAATCGTTGATTTTATAGGTGATTGTGTAATCGCCTTCAGCAGGTGCGGTGAATATATATTGACCGTCATCATTAACTTTCAAAACTTTTTGGTTTGTATCTGTTGCCTTATAGGTTATGTTTTTGTGTTTAACTTCAACTTCATAATAAACATTGACTTTGCTGCCATCTTTTGTACTGATTGCTTCAACACCAGGCAAGATTTTTTCAACACCAATTTCAGCGGTGGTTGGTTTTGTGCCAACATAGTTATATTTATAGTCGTGTGCTTTGAAATCTTTTTCAGCAACAATTTCAACAACCTTGTATGCAACAAGTTTTGTGTCTTCGCGCGCTTCATAACGAACTTTATAAATTGCGCTTTTTTGAATGTTTTTATCAATAACCAAATTGTTGTCTTCAATCACTGCAGTTGCTTCGTTTGTTGCCGTTGCAGTAACTGAAACAGTAAGCCCAGCGGCTGTGGCATCAAGCACATTGCCTTTTGCATCTTTCAAAATTGCGGTTGGAAGTTCAATGCGTGTTTCATTGCCATTTGTTTCGGTTGCAACTTTGGCTGGGATGATTTTTGCACTGTTTGCAGGCAAAGACAAAGTGATGTCTTTTGACACACCCTTCACATTGATTTCAAAATCTGCAGTCGCAGTTTCTGTGCCGTTGCTCACTTCATAAGTTGCAACGTATTTGCCCTGGATGGTTGGCGTAAACTTGTTGTCGGCGTCAAGTTCCACTTCCGCACCATAAGGGTTTTTCAGTGTAATCTTAACGGTGTCTGCAGCAGCCGTTCCTACACCAGGAACAAGCACATCATGTGTTGTAAATTCATATTCTTCACCAACATTTGCAGTGGCCTTGAAGTTTTGGATTTGCAAATAATTTGCAACCACATCGCATGAAGGCGTTGATGCGGCATGAACGTTCACTTGTGCAATTGCAGGTGTTGCAAGTGTTGCACCGGCAACAAGTGCCATTGCCAAAGAAACATTCTTAATAATTTTCTTCATAACTATCTCCTAAAAGTTTTGTGATTTAACGAAATTTATTGTAACGCAAGATAAAAGTGTTTGTCAAACGATTTCAACAAATTTCTACAATTTTTGCTGACATTGCGGTTTGCACTATTATTTTAATTCATGCAAATCTTTGTATGCTGACATAAAAAAAGATTTTTTGTCGAGTTTTCACAAAATTGCAAATGCAGCATAGTATGATTTGAGCCAAAGATAAAAATCACAAAACACAAAAGATGGCCTTTACATATTTATAAGATAAAAATTTTACAGGAGGAGCACAAATGAACTTTTATGGAAACAACAACTGCGGTGGCTGCGGCGACGAAAACTATGGCAACGAAAATTACGGCGGCAAAGGCGGCTGGAATGGTGGCAATGGTTGGGGCGGCGGACACGGCGGCTTTGGTGGCTGCGGCTGCGATCCTTGCCTTTTAATCCTTATCCTGCTTCTTTCAAACTGCGGTTGCGGCTTTAAGTGTGATCCATGCAGCTTGATTTGGATTATCTTGCTTTCAAACTGCTGTGGTGGTTGCGGCGGCAAGCATAAACAAGGCGATTGCTGACATATAATGCATTTTTTCCCATAAAAAAATCCCCAAGAAACTTGGGGGTTTTTGTTTTTTTTTGGGGGGGGCGCCGCGCCGGTGCTTGATGCATTCGCGGCAAGCACCGGCAATTTTGCTGTCGGCAAAATTGCAAAAAGCCCCGCTTAGGGGCTTTTCGCGCGGCGCCCACCTTAGGCAAGCGCAGCAATGATTTTTTCTTTCAGCAAATCAATGCCAATATTTTTCTTGGCTGAAATCAAAACCTCATTATCCTTCAGTGCAACCATTGGCGTTGCCGGCAAAACAGCATCCACCTTGTTGTAAACCACAATTTGTGGAATATTCCCTGCACCAATTTTTGCAAGAGTTTTGTTCACCGTTTCCATTTGTCCTTTGAAATTGCTGTTTGAAACATCAACAACATGCAAAATCAAATCCGCCATTTTGGCTTCTTCAAGGGTTGAGGCAAACGCCTCCACCAAATCGTGCGGAAGCTTGTTGATAAAACCCACCGTATCTGTAAGGATTATCTGCAAATCCTGCGCAAGATAAACATTGCGCGATGTGGTGTCAAGCGTTGCAAACAACTTGTCGTCAGCATAGATATCTGCCTTCGTGATAAGGTTCAAAAGCGTGCTTTTGCCCGCATTTGTATATCCCACAATGGCAACCTGCTTTTTGTTTGACGATTCTCGCTTTTTATAGGTCAGTTCCCTGCCATTTTTTACAGCTTTCAGGTCATCGGTCAACTTTTTTATGCGCCTGTCAATTGTGCGGCGATTAAGTTCAAGTTTGGTTTCGCCTGGGCCACGCATTCCCACTCCACCGCCAAACCTTCCTTCACTTCTTTGAAGCGATGAAAGGCGAGGCAGTGAATATTTCAGTTGCGCAAGTTCCACTTGCAGTTTCCCTTCACCGCTGACTGCGCGCAAGGCAAAAATATCCAATATCAAACCCATTCTGTCAAGCACCTTCACACCCCACAGGTTTGAAAGGTTGCTGGCTTGGCTGCCCGTAAGATTTGCATCAACAATGACAACATCGGCAGAAAGCGCTTGAACTTTGTCGGCAATCTCGGCAACCTTACCGCTGCCCAAAAGTGTGCCAGGAGTGATATCCTTCACCACCTGTGCATCTTCGCCAACAACTTTAAGCCCTGCCGACTCGGCAAGGCGTTTCAGTTCCAAAAGTTCTTCTTTAAAATCAGTTGATTTTCTGAAAGAATATCCCACCAAAAAGGCGGTTTCTTGTTTTTTTTCTGTGCTATAAGTTTTATTTCGCATAGTTTCCCTCCTTATTCTGGGGTTACTTAAATGCCAAAAAATCTTTTAATTTCAATAAGCCCGTTTTCAACACTGTCGCTTCCGTGAATGATATTTTCGCTTCCGTTAAGCGCATAATCGCCGCGAATGGTGCCGGCTGGGGCTTCCTTGGTTGGGCCCATAAGCGCGCGCATACCCGCAACTACGTTTTCGCCCTCAACAATCATGCCAAGCACAGGGCCGCGTGTCATATATTCTTCAATTTCTGGATAGAAAGGCCTGTCGGCAATGTGTGCATAATGTTCTTTCAAGATTTCTTTGTTCAAAACAAACATTTTCATATTTGTTATGGCATAACCCTTTTTTTCAATTCTTGCAATAATTTCGCCCATAAGTTTTCTTTCAATGGCGTCTGGTTTCAACATAATATATGTTTTTTCTGTGTTCATTTTTTTTATAATCCTCCTTAAAATAATAAAAAAAGAATAGCATATTTGCCATTCCTTTGTCAAGATTGTGAGTGGGTTTCAGTAAGAATTTCACCCGTTTGAACATCAAAAATGATGCTTTTGCTTGTGCCATCACTTTTCAAAATCATAAAGCACCAATAATATGGATTATCCACGTTTGCTTGGTCAAGCACGATTTTCAAATAGCACTCTGCGCAAAACTTGCGATTTTTGTATGCACTTTTAATTTCGTCTTCCATGCTTGTGATTGCAATGTCAAGCGCATTGCCATACTGCACCGCCCAATCCGCGCTTACGCACACAAGTTGCATATTTTCAACCACACCTTCAATGGTTATAAACACCGCACTTTCATCATCAACAATTTTTTCAATATCCGCCATAAAAGTGTGGTTGTATGGGTTTTCATCAAGCACGCCACTTTGCGCCGCACCATCAATCGTGATTGTGAAATGCACATTTTCTGTTGGGCGTGCTGCAAGTGTGGCGGTCAACACGCCAAAATCGGTTTTTTTGCAAGATTTGCCATCATAATTATATGGGTTTTCGCGAAGACCGCACATAAGGTTCACCGCCACGCCATCGGCCTGCCCCACAAAAATGTTATATCTTATATCACTTGTGTTATTCAACACATCACTTTTCATATTTGTTGTGCAAGCCACCATAAGCACAGGCAGCACCAAAACACACGCCACAAGGGCAATTTTTTTGAAGATTTTCATACTGCAAATATATTCGCGCGCATTATTAAATATGAAAAAAATCCCGCGCGGGGATTTTTTTACACATAATCATAATGTCCATCTTTCCAAACATGCAAAATTTTGCCACTGTTTTTCAATCTTGGGTTTGAAGTTGTTTTGCGTTTTGAAATTTTTGCAGGAGTGTTTTCAGTTTCGTTTGCAATCTCTTCAGTTGTTTCAACTTGCGCTTTCAAAGCATTTGCGGTGGCAACAGCATTTGCAATTTTTTTCTTTGCGCTATTTTGTTGCCATTCTTTCATTTTGGCACGCACGCGGGCAATCCTTGCATTTTTTTCTTCATTTTCCAAATATTCTTTGTGTTTTGCAACATA
>JAFVTB010000031.1 GCA_017503445.1 Clostridia bacterium | reverse complement strand
TGAAGATAGTTCAAAAGTGTATCAATGGTTAAACCGCAAAGCTGGGCAATATCGTTGCCATCAATCTTCACTGAAAGTGCCTTTTGGTTAAGGCGCTTGCCGCCACAAACAGGGCAAGTGTGTGCACTGAACAAACGCCCAAGTTCAAACTTCACCCAAACAGATGTGGTTTCATTATATCTTCTTTCAAGGTTATTGCTTATGCCCTCAAAAACATATGTGCGGCCATTAATGTTCATTTTATCATTTGTGCCATACAAAAGGACATCAATCTGCGCGCGCGAAAGTGTTTTGATTGGCGCGTTGAGGTCAATGCCATAAAGTTTTGAAAGGTTTTGGAATATGATTTTTGCGTTCGTGGAGGTGTCAGGATTCCAACCGCTGAAGGCAAACGCACCTTCATTGATTGAAAGGTTTTCGTTTTTCAAAATTTTGCTTTCATCAATCCTTGAAACAACGCCCAAACCATCGCAGTTTGGACAAGCACCGTACGGGTTGTTGAACGAAAAGAGACGCGGCGTGATTTCTTCCACTGAATAGCCACATTCTGGACAAGCATAGTTGGTTGAAAAAAGTTCTTCGGTTTCATCAAACGCGCAAATCACAAGCCCTTCACTTTCCTTAAGCGCCATTTCAACACTTTCAACCACGCGGCCGCGAATTTCGGGCTTCAGAACAATGCGGTCAACCACCACACTGATTGTGTGGCGAACATTTTTATCCAGCACAATATCTTCTTCCAACATATAAAGATTGCCATCAACCATCACGCGCACAAAACCGGATTTGCGCAGTTTATCAAACAACTTCACCTGCGCACCCTTTTGTCCACGCACAACAGGTGAAAGAATTTGAATTTTCTTGCCTTCGCCAAGCGTCATAATGCGGTCAACAATTTGGTCAACGGTTTGGCGCTGGATTGGCTTGTGACAATTTGGGCAATGCACCACACCAATGCGTGAATATAAAAGGCGGATATAATCATAAATTTCCGTAACTGTGCCAACAGTTGAACGCGGGTTGTGGTTGGTGGTTTTTTGATCAATTGAAATTGCAGGCGAAAGCCCATCAATGCTGTCCACATCGGGTTTTTTTGCCTGCCCCAAAAACATACGGGCATAGCTTGATAAACTTTCAACATATCTGCGCTGACCTTCGGCATAAATGGTGTCAAACGCCAAGTTTGATTTGCCGCTGCCACTTACGCCCGTAAACACCACAAGTTTGTTGCGTGGAATTTTCAAGTCAATATTTTTCAGGTTGTTGTGGCGCGCACCTTTGATTATGATTTCTTTTTCTTTCATCTTTCCCCCTTGTTAAGGCGCTTTTTAAGCGCGTTTATCTCATCGCGGAATTGCATCGCGGATTCAAAATCCAATTGATTTGAAGCAATCTTCATAAGCCCGGTTAAACGTTCAATTTCCTTACTGATGTCTTCTTTTTTCATCTTGGTTTCAACTTTTTTGGTGATCTCAAGCGTGTTGACAATTTCCTTTTTAATGGTTTTTGGCTCAATGCCATGTGCTTTGTTATAATCATCTTGAATTTTTCTGCGGCGAGCGGTTTCATCAATGGCCTTTTGCATTGATTTTGTGATTGTATCTGCAAACAAAATCACGCGGCCTTCGCTGTTGCGTGCAACACGCCCGATTGTTTGAATAAGTGCCGCTTCACTGCGCAAAAAACCTTCCTTGTCTGCATCCAAGATTGCCACAAGTTCAACTTCGGGAAGGTCAAGCCCTTCGCGCAGGAGGTTTATGCCCACCAGCACATCAAAATCGCCCTTGCGAAGCCCGGAAATTATTTCAATGCGTTCCATTGTGTCAATTTCGCTGTGCATATATTTCACTTTAAAATTATGCTCCTGCAAAAATGCGGTTAAATTTTCCGCCATTTTCTTTGTCAATGTGGTCACCAATGTTCGGTTGCCTTTTTTCACAACGCCTGCAATTTCGTGCATAAGGCGCTCCATTTG
>JAFVTB010000030.1 GCA_017503445.1 Clostridia bacterium | reverse complement strand
CCCAAAATAAAGAATAAAAAGCTGCGCCAACTGGCGCAGTTTTTTATTCGTCTGGATATTGCCCATAAAGATTAATCTCTGGTGAAAAGGTTGGCAAATATGTCCATTTTTTCCTCTTTTAAATACTATAGCTCAACTTTATTTTCCTGTCAACAAATTAAGAAAAATAAAAAATTTATTTAAAAATAAATAAAAACCCATAAAAATAAAATAAAAAAATTTACATTTTCTTTTTTTATTAAAAATTCGTTTTGTGGTATTGTTTTCTTTTTCAAAAATTTTGACAAATTTTGCAAAAGGAAATTGCCCGGATTGACAAAACGCGCGGGTGATGATAATATATGAATATGAAAATTCAACTTATAACAAATTCTGAAAGTGAAACGCTTTTGGTGGCGGAAAAGTTTGGCAAAAGCTTGCCAAAAACTTGCGTTGTGTCTTTGGAAGGGGATTTGGGCGCCGGCAAAACCACTTTTGCAAAAGGCGTTGCCCGCGCACTTGGCATACGCGATTCAATCACAAGCCCAACGTTCACCCTTATGAATGAATATAACGGTGCAAAAACCCGCCTTTATCACTTTGATTTATATCGGCTTGAAGACCTTGAGGAATTTCGCGCCATGGGGTTTGAAGAATATTTTGATCTAACCACGCTTGAAGGTGTCACACTTGTGGAATGGGCGTCAAACTGTCCAGGCATTTTGCCCGCGCGCAGATATGATGTGGAAATCACCAAGAAATCCGAAACCCAGCGCCTTATTGAAATCACACCAAAGGGGATTGTATGAAAATTTTATGCATAAACACCGCGTTTTCGGTGGCAAGTTTGGCGCTGAAAACCGAAAATGGTGAAGATTTTTTGACACTTGATGCCAACGCGAAATCCAGCGAAAAAGTTTTGCCTGCAATTGACGACATTTTGCAAAAAAATGGCATTTCAATTGGCGAAATTGATATTGTTTCTGTTGTTGTGGGGCCGGGAAGTTTCACCGGTGTACGCATTGGCGCAGCGCTTGTGAAAGGGTTTTGCGTTGCAGTGCCACATCTTAAGGTTGTTGCGGTGAATTCGCTTGATCTTATGGCATTTGATTTTGCTTGCTTCCATGCGCCAAGTAAAAATTTTTGCGCGATCCAGAACGCGCTTGGCGGCAGATTTTTTGTTCGGGAATATGCATCTGATGCCACCCCGCTTGGACAAGCAAAACTTGTGTGTGAATTGCCCACCGAAACAAAAGTTGGCTTAAAGCCAGAAGCATTAAGCGAAGCCGATGTTTTTGTGGATTGTGCCCCCACTGCACTTTTGCAATATTCTTTGGCTTTGATTGAAGCCAATGCATTTGTGGATGCCAAAACATTTGCGCCGGTTTATCTTCGGCTTTCTCAAGCAGAAGAAAATTTGCAAAAGAAGGAAGAAAATGCTGAAAATTGAAAAACTTCTGCCCGCCGATATTCCTGCGGTGGTTGAAATATCACAGCAGCAGTTTGGCGCGCATGGTTGGCAAACTGATATGTTTGTGCAACAGCTTGACCAAGAAAATCACTTTGCGTTTGTTGCCAAGCTTGATGGCACGGTTGTGGCATTTGTGTTTGTGATGAAAACATTTGGTGAAAAGGGTGAAGATTTTAACGTGTTGAATGTTGCCACGCGAAAAGGTTTCGAGAATATGGGCATTGGCACGGAGGTTTTTGCCTTTTTAATCAAACTTTCCAAAAGTTTGGATATTGGTCTTTTGTGGCTTGAGGTGCGCGAAAGCAATGAAAACGCAATCAAGTTTTATAAAAATTTGGGCTTTTGTGTGGATTATGTGCGCAAAAAATATTATGCCAATGGCGAAAATGCGTTGGTGATGAGTTGCAAACTGTGATTTGCAACCTTTTTTCTTTTTTGGCATATATGGCAATGTGTTTATTTGTTTTAAAGGCAGCAAAATTTATTATGAAGTGCAGGGGCAAGGTGATGCCACTGTGTTTTTGTGCGGCTGGGGGTATGGCAGTGACGCTATAAAACCCCTCGCCCGTAATATTAAAGGCAAAAAAGTGTTTATTGATTTTCCAATGTTTGGCAAAAGTGATGCACTTATGGAAGATTGGGCGCTTTTGGACTATGTGAACCTTGTTTATGCCATTTTGCGCAAGGAAAACATCATGCGCGCCAAAATTGTGGGGCATTCTTTTGGTGGAAAAGTTGCAATTTTGCTTTCGGCAAAGTATAATATAACGGAAAGTTTGGTGCTTTTGTGCAGTGCAGGGATAAAACCCCGTTTTTCACCGCGAAAAACCCTTGCCGTTTGGCGATATAAACTTGCCAAAATGCGCGGCAAAGATGTTTCGGGGTTTGGATCGGCGGATTATCTTGCTTTGCCGCAAAACGCAAAAAAAACTTTTGTTGTAATCGTCAACACACACATTGAAGATGCGTGCAAATATGTGCGCTGTCCCACGCTTATCATTGCCGGCAAAAACGACGATGCCACGCCGCTTTATATGCAAAAAAAAATGCGGCGGCTTATAAAACATGCCACGCTTAAAATTTTCGATGGTGGGCATTTTGTGTGGCTGGATGATTGGGGCGTGGTGCAAACGCTTTCACGCTTTTTGGAGGAAACTTGACATTCTTAGAATTTTTGGATTCAAACAATATTCATTTAATATTTGCAATTCTTATCAGTGTGCTGAACGCTGTGCTTTTGGTGCTGGTGGCAAAAAAGTTTTTTCAAATTTTGCAACTTTCGGGTTATAAAACTAAAGGTTATGTTGTTTGGCTGAAAGACACCAAGGCAAAATATATATCCCGCGTAACGATGCTGGCGCTGCTGAGCCTTGCATGCGTGCTGGTGACCAACTTTTTGTTTGATGTGTATAACAGTGAGGCACTTTATTCATATCTTGGGCTGATTTTCTATGTTTATTTCACAATCGT
>JAFVTB010000003.1 GCA_017503445.1 Clostridia bacterium | reverse complement strand
GGGGTGCAAATGAATAAAAGATATATTTATGTGATTTGCATTGCCCTTGTGCTTTTGGCAGTTTGCGTGACAGAGCAAATTATGATAAATAAATTTCTGGGCACAATGGAAAACAAGGTTGCAAGTTTGATTGAATTTGTGGGCGACAGGGAAGATATAAACACAAATGAAATCTATGAAAAAGTGGTTGATATGGAAGACACTTGGAATGGATATGAAGGCGCGCTTTGCTTTTTTGTTAACCTTAAAGATATTGAAGACCTTGGCATTGAACTCACCAAAATGAAAGTGTATGTTGTTGAAAATAATGTGGTGGAGTTTAAGGCAAGTTTGGCGCTTATGCTTTATTACATTGATGGATATTATAATGTTATGGGCATATCGTTTGAAAATATATTTTAACAGTTTCCTTAAGGGGGGCGGGAATGTAAAGCGCGGGGCTTATCGCCCCGCGCTTTTTGCAGGCAGAGAATTCTGCCTGCCCGCGTCCGCTGGCTGCGGGCGCACATTCCCGCCGTCCCAACAAAAACACCCTTAAAAAAATTGGTTTATATTTTGAAATTTGCTATAATATAACAAATGAATTCCACAAAGTCCCGTAAATTCAATTTTCGGCCCTTGTTTTATGGTTTCTTGGCTTTTGCAATTGGCATCGCCAGTTGCTATTATCTTTTTTCCCTAAACATTGCGGTTATCATTATTCTTTCCATCTTGTTTGCGGGTTGCCTTGGCTTTGCAATCTTCAAGCGGCGCTTTGTCAACTTTCTTATCATTATCGCATGCTTTATTTTGGGCGCTGGTGCATATTTTCTTGAAATTGGCAATCTCAATTCCATCAAATTTTCTGGTGGCACATATGAAATCACTGGTCGCGCCACAACAAACATTTATGAACAAGAAAATTATTCTTATGTCATCTTGGATAATGTCAAAGTTGGCGGCAAAACTGCGGGCAACCTTGCGCTTGGGATTTATACATACGATGGTTTTGAAGTTGAAACAGGTATGAATCTGAAGTTCACGGCCGAAGTGTATGACCAGCTTTGGTTTGAAAATCAATCATTCAATTCATTCGCCTATAAAATGAACTCAAAACATTATGCATTTGTGGAAAGTGGTGATGTTGAAATCGTTTCCACGGGCAATCTCACGATTTCGGAAAAGGTTCGTCTTTACACCAAAAATCTTTTGCATAATTATATGCCGTTTGAAACGGCAGAACTTTCATATTCAATCTTGTTTGGTGATCAAACGCGTCTTGATGAAGATATCAAAAATTCATTTTCCACAAGTGGGCTTGGCCACCTTGTGGCAGTTTCGGGGTTGAATATTGCGGTGCTTGTGGCATGTCTGTATGGCATTATGCGGCTTTTCAAAACGCCAAAAATTGCAAAGTTTTTTGTGATGTGCGGGGTTTTGTTGGTATATTGCTATCTTTGTGGATTTGTTCCGTCAGTTTCGCGCGCAAGCATCATGGCAATTGTGTTCCTTGGCTTCACGCTTTTGGGGCGTCAATATGATCTTCTTTCTTCGCTTGGCATTGCGGGGTTTGTAATTCTGATTTTCAACCCGTTTTCGGTGTTTGATGCGGGCTTCTTGATGAGTTTTCTTTGCGTGATTGCAATTGGATTTTTTGTTCAGCCAATCTCAAAGTTTTTAAATCAAAAAGCCCACGTTCCAACCGTGATTGCCGACAGTTTTGCCATAAGCTTAGTGACAACCTTGGCAATCGCACCGGTTTTGGCACTGTATTTTGCAAAAATATCTTGGCTTTCACTTGTCACAAACATGATTTGCGTGCCGCTGTTCTCGCTGGCATACATTTTGGTGTTCATTTTGGTGATTGTGGTCAGCGTGTTTGGCTTTTTGGGTTTTCTGCTTATGGTGCCACACTGGATTTTGCAGTTCATCATCATTTTTGCGGCGTGGGTTG
>JAFVTB010000029.1 GCA_017503445.1 Clostridia bacterium | reverse complement strand
CATAAACGCTGCTGTCGCCATGCGGGTGATATTTACCCATACAATCGCCCACAATACGCGCAGATTTTCTGTATGGCTTGTCGGGTGTTACGCCCAGTTCAATCATTGAATATAAAATTCTGCGCTGAACGGGTTTCAGGCCATCTTCAACACGTGGCAGGGCGCGATCCATAACCACGTGCTCGGTGTATGGAATCATACTGTCGTGAAGAACAGCATTAAGCGTTTTGAAAATTATTTGATTTTTTGGGGGTGTTGTTTCTGTTTTTTTCTTCACAATGTTCTCCTAATTTGAAATCCTTTTCATAAATTCATCAACTTTGTTAAAGTTTGCATACTTGTTGATATATTCTTTCCTTGCATTGATGTCATCACCCATAAGGGTTACCACCAGTTTTTCCGCCTCAACCGCATCTTCAAGTGTCACATTCACAAGTGTGCGCTTTGCAGGGTCCATCGTGGTTTCCCAAAGTTGTTCAGGGTTCATTTCACCAAGCCCCTTATAACGCTGAATTTGATATCCCCTGCCCACTTCTTTAATGGCCGCTGGCAGTTCTTCATCGCTGTAGACATACACAGTTTTATTTGCCTTATAAACCTTATATAATGGCGGAAGCCCAATATAAACATTGCCGTTTGTGATAAGTTCTTTCATATAGCGGAAGAAAAATGTGCAAAGGATTGCGCGAATATGCGCACCATCTTGATCGGCATCGGAAAGAATAATCACCTTGTGATAACGAAGGTTTTTAATATTGAAATCTGCGCCGATGTTGGTTTCCAAACTTGAAATAATTGTGCGGATTTCTTCATTGGCAAGCACTTGGTCAAGGCGTTTTTTCTCAGCATTCAATGGTTTACCCTTAAGTGGCAAAATGGCTTGAAAGCGTCTGTCGCGCCCTTGTTTTTCGCTGCCGCCCGCAGAATCACCCTCCACAATGAAAAGTTCAGATTGCTCTGGCTTTCTGCCTGTGCAGTTTGAAAGTTTGCCCACAAGGTTATAGTTATCCAAACTGTTTTTCACCCGGGTGATTTCTTTTGCCTTGCGCGCCGCTTCACGAACTTTTGCTGCACCCTTTGCCTTATTGATAATAATTTCCGCAGTTTTATTGTTTTGTGTGCCTGTGAAAAACTTGGTCAGCTCCGCAGCCACAATTTTTTCCACCACAACTTTGGCTTCTGGGTTGCCAAGCTTGGTTTTGGTTTGGCCTTCAAACTGGATATTTGTCATCTTGATTGAAAGCACCGCCGTCAACCCTTCGCGGAAGTCTTCACCAATCAAATTGGCTTCTTTTTCTTTCAAAAGGTTGTTTTTGCGGGCATAATCGTTCATAAACTTTGTAAAGCCGCCCTTGAAGCCCACTTCATGCGTGCCGCCTTCAGTGGTTGGGATATTATTCACATATGAAATGATGTTATCTGTGTATGTGTCGGTGTGCTGGAAGGCAAGTTCAACCTTGATTTTGCTGTCCTCGGCACACAAATAAACCGGCGCGCCATAAAGTTTGCTTTTGCCTTCGTTAAGATATATTGCAAAGTCTTTGATACCGCCTTCATAGCAGTATTCTTCGCTTTGCCCCGTTTTCTTATCATTAAGTTTAAGGCGCACACCCTTATTCAAAAACGCAAGTTCCCTAAGGCGCTTTGAAATGGTGTCATAGTCAAGGCGAAGATCACCAAACACCCTGTCGTCAGGCATAAATTCAACGCGGGTTCCGGTTGTGCGGCTGGTGCCAATTTCCTTAAGCGGCCCACTTGGAATGCCGCATTTCATTTTGCCTTTTTCATCTTCAAAACTTGAAAATTCTATGGCATATTTTTTGCCATTTTTGCAAACGAAAACCCGAAGCCATCTTGAAAGCGCGTTTGTAACGCTGGCGCCCACGCCGTGAAGCCCGCCTGAATAGCTGTAGTTATCATTATTAAACTTGCCGCCTGCGTGAAGCTGGGTGAACACCACTTCCACACCGCTTTTCTTTTGTGTTGGGTGGATATCTACAGGGATTCCGCGCCCATTATCCTCAACCGTTACGCTTCCATCTTTTTCAAGGGTGATTTCAATTAAATTGCCAAACCCGTTGGCAACTTCATCCATACTGTTATCCACAATTTCCCACAATATGTGATGAAGCCCTTTGATTCCCGTTGTGCCGATATACATGCCCGGCCTTAAACGCACGGCCTCCAGCCCTTCAAGGACAATAATATTGCTGCTTTCATATTTTCCACTCATACTATCTCTCCAATCATATTTAAAATCTTTTGTTTGTTCAGCCCGTCATTTGAACTGTGCGGAATGATGTTGTTTGCCGTGATTTGAAGCACCTTTGCAATTTCATTAAGATACTGCGGGATTTTGCTTTTGGCAATCTTATCCGCCTTTGTTGCAATAATGCGATAAGGGATATTATTGCAATACAAAAATTTTTGCATCATTTGATCAAGCTGCGAAGGTTTATGACGAATATCCACCAGCATAAGAACAAGCTTCAGGTTTGGCGACAAAAGCAGATAATCTTCAATAAGTTCACTCCAAAGCTCCTGATGTTTTTTTCCTGTTTTGGAATATCCATAGCCCGGCAAATCAACAAAATAAAAGTTTTCGTTTATCAAAAAATAGTTCACCATTTTTGTCAGCCCCGCAGTTGAAGATGTTTTTGCAAGGCGTTTTTGGTTCACCAAATTATTGATTAAACTGCTTTTCCCAACATTGCTTCTGCCCACAAAGGCAATTTCGCTTTTATCATTCAAAAAATTTTTTTTGTCAACAGCGCTTGTTAAATATTTTGCGTTTTTTATAAGAAAATTTTCACTCATTATGCGGGCATTATATCAAAAATTTTGGGCTTTGGCAAACAAATTGACGAATTTTAAGCGCTTTTTCGGCATATAAATAAGCAAAAATGGAATATTGCCCAAAACGCACAAAGCCAAGAAAAAAAAGAAGCAAGTGGAAAATTGCCCTTGCCATAATTTTGATATTATTTGCTCTTTTTGTGTGGTATATGCATATGGTTGTCAACCCGGTGATTGTGCAAACCAGCGAAGCAAAGGTCAAATCCATCACCCAGCACACGCTTGCCACTTCAGTTTTAAATGTTGTGCAAACCTCAAATTCGCTTGACGATCTTATTCATTATAATTACGACACAAGCGGCAAAATTGCACTGATCAGCGTCAACAGTTATGATGCAAACATTCTTGCAAGGCAAATAAGTTCTGTTGCGCAAACCCAACTTGACAGCGTCACTTCCACCGGCATAGAGGTTCACCTTGGCGCCTTCACCGGTATTGCGCTTTTTGCTTCAAGCGGTCCTCTCGTTCGCGTAAACCTTAATCCTATCGGCACGGTTGTTGTGAAATTTAAAAGCGAATTCATAAGCGCCGGCATCAACCAAACCCTTCACAAAATTTTCATTGATGTGCAAACATCGGTTTATGTGGTCTTGCCCACAAGCAATCCAAAAATTGATGCCACAAGCGAAGTGCTTGTTACGGAAACCGTAATTGTAGGCGAGATTCCATCAACATATTTGCAGTCTTCTTATCTTGATGAAATGCTAAACCTTGTGCCAACTTAATCCTTTTTTGTGCGTGCACGAAACATAAAAAAAAAGATAAAAGCAAACAAAACCGCCGCAACAACCCCGCCGGCAACCGCCTCAAGGCCGCCCGCAAAAGCGCCGATTATTCCCCGCGCTTGCCCGCCCGCAATCGCACCCTTGGTCAGCGATGCGCCAAACCCAATAATTGGCACATTTATGCCCGCGTGGGCAAAATTTGCGATGGCATCATAAACCCCAACCGCTTCCAAAAAAACCCCAACCAAAACAAAGGTTACAAGAATCCTTGCTGAAGTGATTGTTGTTTTGATAATCAGCAGTTGTCCAAGCGCACAAATCAGCCCGCCAACCGCGAAAACAATAAGATATGTTGTCCACATTTTTCCACCTTAGAAAATTAAGAATTTTTTGTAAAATAATTATTTTTGCATAAAATTAAATATTTTAAATTATTTTTTAAATTATTTTTGAAAATTATTTTCAATAACCACCGCATGGGCGATTGCTGGCAAGGTGTCGCCCTGCTGGCTT
>JAFVTB010000028.1 GCA_017503445.1 Clostridia bacterium | reverse complement strand
ATAAACCGCTTCACCAGGTGTGATGAAAAGGCGACCATGTTCTTGGGTATAGAAAAGTCCATATTGAACGGCATTGCCATTTTCATGGGCAATAAGCGCACCAAAACTGCGCTTATTGATTTCGCCTTTCCATTCTTGATATTCGGCAAAAACGCTGCTCATAATCCCTTCACCATTTGTATCGGTGAGAAATTGGTTTTTATAGCCAAAAAGTCCACGTGCAGGAATCAAAAATTCAAGCTTTGTGCGGGTGTCTTTGGCAACCATATCTTGCATTTCTGCCTTGCGTGTTCCAAGGGCACTAATCACCGCGCCAACCTTATCGCTTGGCACATCAATCACAAGACGTTCAACAGGTTCAAACTTTTTGCCATCAATTTCCTTAATCAAAACTTTTGGCATACTCACCTGAAATTCATATCCTTCGCGGCGCAAGTTTTCCATAAGGATTGAAAGGTGCATTTCACCGCGTCCAAGCACGCGGAAGCTGTCCGTTGAATCGGTGTCGAACACTTTAAGTGAAAGGTCTTTCACCGCTTCCTTATAAAGGCGTTCACGAAGATGACGGCTTGTGCAAAATTTTCCTTCCTTGCCGGCAAATGGGCTGTTGTTCACCATAAATGTCATTTCAACACTTGGTTCAGAAATCTTTACAAATGGAAGGGTTTGCACGGCGTTTTTGTCTGAAAGCGTGTCACCAACGGTGATTTCATCTGCGCCCGCAATACACACGATGTCACCAACGCATGCTTCGGCAATCTGCTCTTTTTTCATGCCGGCAAACTCAAACATATTTTGCACTTTGAAGCTGTCTTTCTTTTCTTCGTTAAAAAAGTTTGTCACGGCCAAATTATCGCCTGTGTGCAGTTTGCCTTGGGTGATTTTGCCCACGGCAAGTTTGCCCAAAAAGTCATTGTGTTCGGTTGAACTTACAAGCATACAAAATGGTGCATTTTCATCACCATCTGGCGCAGGAATATGATTCACAATTGTTTCAAAAAGTGGGTTCATATTTTCAGAAACCACGTCAGGGTTAAGTGTTGCAGTGCCAAAGCGGGCTGATGCATACACGATTGGGCTGTAAAGTTGTTCTTCGTTGGCGTCAAGATCCAAAAGAAGGTTCAAAACTTCATCGCACACTTCGCGGATGCGGGCGTCCTTACGGTCAATCTTGTTAATAACAATGATGATTTTGTGATTAAGTTCAAGGGCTTTTTCAAGCACAAAGCGGGTTTGTGGCATTGGGCCTTCATAGGCATCAACCACCAAAAGCACACCATCAACCATTTTAAGAACGCGTTCAACTTCACCACCAAAATCGGCATGGCCAGGGGTGTCAACAACGTTGATTTTGATGTCGTTGTAATAAAATGATGCATTTTTACTGAGGATTGTGATGCCGCGTTCGCGTTCAAGGTCATTACTGTCCATCACGCGGTCGCCAACGTTTTGATTGGCGCGAAAAATGCCGCCTTGCTTCAAAAGTTCGTTTACAAGGCTGGTTTTGCCATGGTCAACATGGGCGATAATTGCAATATTTCTTATCTTTTCGTTTTGCATAAATTTCTCCTAGGGGTGGGCAGCCCGCGCCAAGCGGCCGCTTGGCAAAAGCCCTTTTGGCGGCGCCAAAAGGGCTTTCCGCGCCTTGCGAGGCAAGGCGCCAGCGAGCTGCCCGTTTCAAAAACTTTCCCATTATAGCATAAAACTTTCCGTTTGCAAACACCTTTTTGAAAATTTTTCTTAAAAAGTTGTGAATAAAATTCCAAACCCTGCATATATTATATATGTAGGGCACATCCCAAGGCATCAGCCCTTGTGGAACAACCCTCCTTTGATAAGGAGAAGGCACCCGCTCGACAGCGGTTTCAGCCAACACGACCCTACTTAAGCATTATATCGCTATTCTCACTGCAGGATAGCGATTTTTGCATAGTTATTCCGCCTCTCTTCCAAACCGGCGGGCGGGAAGCCCCGCAGGCATTGGCAATTAAACTTGGTGCGCCGTAACTGGCAGGACATAATGACAGCGGCTCTCGCCGCCGGCTTCATTAAAAAAATAAAACACCTTGCAAAAGGTGTTTTATTTGTTGTGCTTGCGCACAACAAAAACATCATAAAAAATAAATAAAATAGGGTTTTAAAATTAACTCTCTTATATCACACTCCTTTAAAATTTTGAAATTTGTTTTTTTAAAAGAAATGTGATTAAATTTTCAAAACAAACGCTGGGCGGACGCCAAAAGAACGAGTCACGCCGTAGCCATTGTTATAGCCGCTACTCACGTAGCCGTAGTCGTTGACGCCATACATGCCGTTAGAAGCATAGCCATCACCCGAGCGCAACCACCATGTGGCGTCCACATCCATATTGCCACCAGGACCGGCTGACATATAAGCACCATAATAAAAACTTTCGCTTGAACTTCTGCCTGCAAGTGGGAAAAGTTTGGCTGTTACGGTGCTGTGAGAGTTATAATGCAAAGTATATAACTCAGTTTGTTCTTGTATATAAGGACCTACTAAAGAAGATTGCAGATTACTTGTATACCAAGTGTCACAATAATTTTTTAAATTTGAACCATTATAATTATTACTTGAACCAAATTTAACAGCACCATTTGTGTTTGGAAGAAGAGTTTGCGCGAAACACAAAATCTCATCTGTAGCAAGAATATTTGTATCTGTGATCGCTTTTGCATTTGGGAAAAGTGATGCCGGATTTGAATAAACTGCTGTTGCTGCACTTTTGTTATAAACATAACTGTCAACTGTTGTATAAACATCATAAATCTCTGCGCCGGCATCCGTTGTGTCTGGTGAATCAAGCATTTGCCAAATTGAATCGGTGCTGTAATCAGAAAATTCAGAAAACATACCTGAATACTTTGATATTATGTCCACAATGTTTATTTTGCCTGTTATTGATGCAGTTATATTTGACGAATATCCAATAATCGCCCAGTTCACGCCACCTGCGGTTATATAAGCATATCCTTTAAATTTGCCACTTGAAATTTTATCCAACGTTGAAGGATCTTCCTTATAACCCGTTAAGTGCCATTTGATATCCAGCCCATAATCGGTTGTAAAAACAACCGGATCATTTTCGGGATCCAATTCCAAAGTTCCATTTAATAATTGTTCTTGTGGAGTTAAAGAATTTGCGTCATTAAATTCATTTTGAGGTCCCTTCCCGGCGCCTTTTGCGCCGGCAAAGGAAGCGGCACTGCCGCCGCGGGAATTATCGCTTAAATTGCGTAAAAGCGCCCCCCCCCCCCGAGGTGGCGGCAAGCGTGCTAAACGCGGTTACGGCGCTTAAAAAACACGCCAAACCAAGCGTGAAAACGCGTGATTTTTTCATGATGATTTTTCCTTTTTTTCCTATTTTATTATTTATGTTTTAACAGTTTAATTATACAATGCTATTTTATCCAAGTCAAACAAAAATAACAAAGAATTTAAAATTTCAAACTTTTTTTTGCGCAGTGAAATTAAAAAATATCCCCGCAGGGATATTTTTTTATTCCGTATCAAACAAGAAATTGTTTTTCTCATCAAATTTTTGAAGTTTGTTTGCGCGTGATCTGTGAACAACCACCAAAATGATGACGATTAAAACAATCACAAGCAATATTCCGCCAATGATATAAACAAGCGTCATGGCATCACGAATCTTGAATTGAATATTTGCATTATCACCAAGATATCCAAACAAACCGCTGTATTCTTCCAAAACTACAGGGTCAAACAATGCAAAGGCAAAGAAAGGATCGGAAGTGTCATTAGAAATATTGGTTGGCATAAAGTATATATCCATATTGCAATTGAATGGATTTTCGCTGGTGCCAATTGGCGTCCAGAAACGATCTTGTAAATCAATCTTCATAGAGATTTCATAATATGTCGTTGCGCCATTATAACTGTTTTTCACCGCCGTGTTGGTTTGCACAATGCCATTGTTGATCACAAAGGCAAGTTTAACAAGATCTTGCACAGAGGTGATTTTGTAAGGGTCTTCTTTCTTACCACTTCCAGAAAAATCAGTGATAAGTTCATCATTTTGCACCAAGTTTTCTTCAGTTATAAGCGAATACCAATACATTTTTTCAAGCGAAATTGTGAACGTTAAGCTTTGCGCGTTGTTGTAAACATTGTGGCTGAGAACAAAACTTGTGCCCGTCAATGCCGAAGAAACATTGATGTTTTGCCCGTTTGCCGAAAGCATTATTTTTGAAACGCGATATTTTTGAATTGGCTTGATAAGAACAGCAAGGTCATCAAAATAAGAAATTGCGCAAACATATTGCATGTTATCACCCACGCGTGAAGCAGAAAGCTGAAGCCCATCTTTGCTTATTGTGCCAAAGCCATAAGGCATAAGCATATAAACCTGCACCTTGCGCGCTTCAAACACAGGCGTCAGGGTGATTGCCCCGCTTTCGCCATCAGCGGCAGTGATGATATATTCTGCACCAATTTGCCCACCATTTGAATGCAGCCAATTGCCTGTGAAGGTGAACCCTTCACCCGCGGTGGCACTTAGGTTGATGATATCCCCCACATGGCGAAGATATGTGCCACTTTCATCCATGATTTCGGCATTGCCACCCGTCAGTTCAACTGTTTTTGCGTTTGTGCCATCAAGCGTGATTTCAACGCGCTTGCCCACAAACTTCACCACAAATTCTGTTGGCTCGATCACCGTGTGTGGAAGCGTGAGGGTTTGAACATCACCCTGTTTCACACCATTGATCCACCATCCTTTCACGGTGTAGCCCTCACTTGGCACGGCAACAAGTTGAATTTCTTCATTATACACAGCCAAAAATGTGTTTGAAAGGTTTGCAACATAAATGGTTCCACCAATCACATCTTGGCAATTTTCACCATAAAAGTTTTCAGCTTTATAATTTATGTCCACACTGCACACAATGGTGATTTGCATCACACCATCTTCAAGACCTTCAAAATTTGCAAAGTTGGCCGCCAAAGAATAATCAAATGCACTTTCACTTGGCACATTGAACATTTTTGTTGTGGCAAAGTTGGTTTCAATATCGCCAGATTTTATGGTGATTTTTTGAATTTGCCCTTCACTGTTGACAATATGATATACAAAGCTGTCAAAATGATAATGTTCTATGAATTGAGGCACACCAAGACTGAAACTTGCACCAACATTATAATAATATAATCCATTTTCAATGGTAAAGCCCTTGGCATCATTTGTGAACACTTCATCAAGATAGGTATACTTGTTCACAACCGCGTGGCTTGGTGCCACAACAACATCAACACGCACGCTGGCATAATCATATATTGGATAAAGCGAAATTTCTTTTTCAAGAGATGTCCAATACGTTTCAATCAGGTTGCCATTTGCATCGGTGATAAGCCCGTTTGCATTTTGTGTGGTTGACCAGCCCATAAACACACAATTATCTGCGCTTGGCTTCAGGGTTTGCCCATCATCAACAACAATATCCTTTGTGTAATATTTTATATATCCTGTAAATGCGTTTTCAACAAACGTGTTATCAAAGAAGTTTGAAAGTTTTGCAAAATTCAATTTGGTTTTTTGGCTGTCTGCCCAAATGGTGATTGTGGAGTCTTCATTAAAGCCAGTGATGATCACCTTATATCTTCCGCTGAACACAGTTTTTTGTTCAGCAGAAAGTTCATTTGTTGCATCAATGATTTCAATATTGATATTCAAATTATCACTGATGAAACATGCCCCAAATTCATCTTCCAGCAACAAAAATCCTTCATACACATTGATAAAGCATGTAAGTGTTGTATCAGCTTTTGTCACAAATGTGTGGGTGGAATTTTTAATTTCACCATCTTCTTCAAAAACGCCCGCTGACACAACATCAATGCCTTGGGCGGCGAAGGTTGTGGTGATGCGTACCTCAGCAACATCAAAGTTTGCAATTACATTATATTGCGTCACATTGCCAATAAATTCAATTTCCATAATATGAATTGTTCTAAGGGTGCCATTTTCCGCCCCTGTTTCTTCATCATATTTGTATTCAGTGGTGCTTTGGGTGCTGAGGATTTGATAATCACTTCCCACAAGGTTTTCAAATGTCCAGCTTACAAACTGATATCCCACACCGGCAATGGCTTTGAAGGTCAATATTGTGCGCGTTTGAGTGGTGATATCAATGCTGTGGCCAGAATCTTCAGCAAATTTCACAATTGTGCTTTCAGAAAGCGGCTTTTCGTCCAAACGATTTGCCGAAAGGTTGACAGATATATCAATTTTTGCAAACGTTGCCACGGCGGTGATATTGGCATGGATTTCACCAAGATCATCAACCAATGCATCAGAAAGCGTTTGCGTCAAGGTTGTTTTGTTTGCATCGTTGTATATCAATGAAACATTCCAACCCATAAACTTGTATCCAGGAGACGGCAGAACTTGATAAGTTCCTTGAAGTTTTCCACCTGCAACCACATATTCAACGCGGTTGATCACTTCTTGACTGGTGCCAACAATCTTGCCAAAATTATCATCAGCATGGAATGTCACAGTGAACACAATTTTTTCAAACACTGCAATGTATTCAACATCTTCAACCACATCAAACTGGTACACCATTGCGCCGCTGACCAAAATCATTTCACCATTTATTTCTGCATACCAACCCAAAAATTTATATTCAACATTTTGAATATCACTTCCATATTGGTTTACATTTGTTGTGGTGATTGTGGCCGCGTATACAACTTTTTCAAGATATGCAACTTTTGTCACATTCACGCCAAAGGCATCTTGCACAGTGATTGTGTTGTCAACAAGATCTGTATATGCCCCTGTTTGTGGATTATAAAGTTTTTTCTGGGCAGAAACATCATAAAACTCTTTACCAATTTCAAGATTTACATTAAATTCACCCAAAAAGCCCGAAACATCAATGAATATTTCTTGCGCAGATGCAAGTTGATTTCTTGAATTTTCAATCAATTCAACTTCTTGCTTGTCTGCAGTGATTTTAAGTGTGTATCCATTTAAAAGGGCAATTTTTATAAGCAGCATATCGCCTGTTTTTATAAGTGTTTGCGTTACATAATCAGCCATTGCATCGCTGTTGATAGCATATTTCACATAGGCAACGCCCTGGGTGAAGCCCGATTTGGTGATTGTGAAGCCATATTGATTTTGACTGAACACAGGTGAAATCACAACATTATCAGTCACTTTATCAAGCAGCATTTGCGCATTGGCAAAAGTGATGTTTGCACCTTGAGCAGTGGTTTTGTTTTGATTAAGGTGATATCCTGCAGTCTCTGTAAATGCAAGCTCAATCTTTGCGCCAGCAAGGGTTTGATTATTCACCACACCACTTACAACCTCAACATTTCCAAGATTTGTATCATACGGTGCAATTTCAAAATCCAATGCCACAGGCACAAATTTTGCACTTATGCTTGGACAGGTGTTTTCCCAAACAAAACCGCTGATTTGCAGCATTGCATCCGCACCATCAAACACAAGTTTGTATTGCACGCCACTGATTTCCATATCATTTGTGATGATTTGCCCATCAACTTGCCAATATGCAAATTGATAAATGTTTTTGGCAGAGTTGATCATCTTTAATGTCACAACGCTTTCAGTTGGTGCAACAAATGGGTTTATATATTCAACAAAGCCACTTCCCAAACCAAGGTTATAAAAGATTTTGAATGGATTATCAAAACGTTCAAAGTTTGTTATACCAAAATCATGATATGCGCTTTCATCAAGTGATGAAGAAACTTCAAACATATTATCATTTTTATCCCAAACTGCCAAAAGCATAAGATTTGTTTCTGCAGTTTTCAAAATCGTGTTTTCATCCACTTTTTCAATCAGGTTAAGCCCGTTATAAAGCATAAATGAAACAAATTCATAACCCATTTTTTGAAGAGAAGGCAATTTGCCAAACGCCGTGCCATACAGAACTTCAATAATTTTGTTGTCTTTGTCAGCATATGCAAAGTTTTCATCGCCAACGCCGCCGGCGGTGTTTATGGCAATCTGAATTGTTTTTGGCGTGAAGATTGCCCAAAGTTCAAGTGTTGATGTCATAACCGTCAAGCTTTCGGTTTGTTGATATAATGCATGATTTGCATCTTCAAATCCACCAAAAATATGCCCATAGGTTGTAAGCGCAGGCAATTTCACAATGCCATTATATTTTGTGGTTGCCACAAGGGTGCCATTTTGCGGTTTCCAAATGGCTTCATTAAAGCCCAAAACATCAAATTCGCCTGTGTGCAAAATCACATTCACTTCACTTCTTGCAAAATTTAATTTTATTGTTAAGTTTTGTGTTGTCACAAATTGATATTGTGGCGAAGATGTCACAATTTCATCATCAAACTGGATATTCACAAATTCAAAAAATTCATTTGCAATGGCAGAAATTGTGTGGGTTTGATAATATTCGCTTTCAAAGCGGGTTTGATCTGTTTGCCCATCAAAGCTGAATGTTCCGCCAACATCAGATTCAGCAAAATCACTGTTGGCAATATTTTCAGTCATCACAACAATTTGCACCCAAATTGTTTGAATTTGCCATGCAGCATAAAGATGAATTGTCCAATCATTTTGTTCAAGGGTTTTAATATCAACAATATTCGTGTTGGTTGATTCTGTGAATGGAATAAAAGAGTTTTTATCGCGAATTTGCCAACCCGCAAAATCATATCCGGTACGCGTTGGTGAGGCCAAGGTGTTGATTTCATTATAAAGCGGATAATTCACCGCAAAACCATATGCAACTTCTTGGGTTTGTTGCTTTTTATTGATTACTTGTCCATCGTCAACAAATTCAACCAAATATTCGCTTTCATCGCCATAGTGATATTGCAAGTTGATATATCGAAGTTTGATGCTGGTTGGCAAAAGGTCAAGCTCATAATTGTCTTTATCTGTGCCTGCAAATATGATTTTAAGATATTTATCGCCAACTGTAGCATCAGCTTGTTCTGTGTCAAAAATATCAACATAAACCGCTTTTTCAATGCTTATATCATCGCCTGCCACAATCCCCGTGATATCTGAAAGTTCAACATCGGCATTTGCGCTTGCATCATATTGTTTTGCAAAATCTTTTTGCGAATATCCAAGCACTTTTTTATAAATATCTGCTGTGTAAACTACATTTCCAAGCGTATAGTTTTGCGCATCTGCGCCCGCAAGGGTGAAATTGATAATTTTATCTTCACCTGCATGTTTGGTTTCAAAATTGCCGTTTGCCACAAGGTTATCACCACTGCAAACATTTTCAATCAAAAATTTGCTTGGGTCAACAACTGTTTGACCATCATAAATTTTATCGAACGATCCATCAATTGAAACTTCACGCGCTGTGATATTGCCAAAGATGGTGGCGTTTTCGTTTTCAAAGACATAATTTTTTGCACTTGGGCCGCTAAGGCCAAGGGTGATCACCTTGTTTGTGCCAACATTTTTATTGTCAAACTTTGCTGTCAGTGAAACCAATGAACGATCAATATCGTAAATCCCAACAACGCTTTGGATGTCAAGCTGTGCATCAACTGTGGCATCATATTCTTTGCTGTATGCTTGCTGTTGAACACTGATTGCTTTTGGGATGATAAGGAATTGCTTGCCATTCAGAAGAAGTTCGAAATCATCATGTGTGGTTGAATCCACAGACAATATCACAAGATTATATGTGCCAACATCTTTAACTTGATTAAATTCAAAGCCAAAAATCACATTTGAAAGATCGCATATACTTGCAGAAATTGGCTGTTTGTTGTTGTCATAGATTTTGAACGTGTTTGGATAATCATTCAAACTGATGCTTGAGATATATTCCCCATTATATGGCACACTTATGTTGTCAACCATTTCAATGGTTAATTTCCCGCTGATTTCTTTATAAGACAAAATGTGGAATGCACCAAATTGATCTTCAAAATCTTGGATGTCATAGTTTGTATATGTCTGCTCCAAATGCTGCATTTGCTCTTCAGTGATTGACACCTTATATTCCCCAACCGCTTCACCGCTTTCACGCACAAAATGTGCATCAATCGTATCACCAAACGGAGTTGTGAAGATTTTTTGCAAAGTGATTGGGTCTTGCTGGCCATAATATTTTGACCACCACATTTCACCATCTTCTGGCGCAGCAAAAGCGAATTCATATGGGCTTATAGTCACAAAAACATTGTTAACCGTGCCAAGTTTAAAATTGCTGTGCGAAATTTCAAGTGTTACAGGATATTCTCCGGCATCTTTAATGGTTTCAAGCCCGTTTCCATAGGTGATTTTGTGTGTGATATTTGACATTGTCACGCCATTAAACTTAAATGTTGCAGAAATTGGTGCATGGAAGTTGGCATCAAACACAAAATTTTGCGTGCCCGAAAGTTGCGCTGAAAGATCGGCCTTGGTGATTTCAAAGTTGCCAATTTCCTTGTATGGATAATAGATGCCTTGGCCATCATTAAACACATATCTGTCGTCAGTTGCAAAAATCATCACAGAATAATTTCCTGCATTCACAACTGTTGATGTTTCAATGCCATTGAAATAGAAAACAATTGTGAAAGCATCATCCCCAAGTGACATTTCCGAGTGGTTTGCGGCATTAAGGAATGTTGGGTTAACCTGTGGGGTTTGATCAAGCCCTGTGTAGACAAGATTTTCAAAAGCAGCATGCTCAACAAGAACAGATTTTGAAAACACAACAACGCGCACATCAAACTTAAGGATAAAGTTATCAACCTTTACAGAAGAATTGTTTGATGAAAGTTTTAATATATCACCATTATCCTTTGTGTTGAACGAAAGTTCGTATGTGCCTGGCAAACGCTGCTGTTGCGTTGAAAGGTTAAGCGTATAATTGAATATAAAATTCGCGCTGAGACTTGTCGCTGCAACAGTGCCCCCCAAATTTCCCCATTGGGCGCCATACTCAGGAGTATAAGTGGTGTTTGATTCAAGCTGGTATGGCAAAATTGTATATTCAAGCTCAATACACTGCTGTCCATCAATCACCGTGCCCCCAGCAAACGCGCTGAAATTTTCATTGTTGCCAAGTGTCAGGATAACCTCATGCGTACCTGCATCCACAAATGCTGCATAATCTTTTATGCCAACATTTGCAGGTGCATTTTCGCCAGCATTCATTGGCACGAACACAGAATTTGTTGTATTATACACGCACAAAACATTGTTCAATTTGGCATGAATTTCTTTTTCTTTATTGTCAAAGACATTGTCAAAACCATCTCCGTTTTCAACAATTTCTGCAATAATCAACTGTTGCTTTAAGATGTTCAGGCCGCCTTCAACACTTGTGATTTCATAGTTGACAAACTCATTTTCACCAATGATTGTTGCTGTGTTTTTCAGCACAACGGCAAAATCGTTGCCACTTTCAAGGGAAAGTGGATACTGTTTGTCACCAGCAAAATTTGCAGTGTTGCAAGAAATTTGCAAGAAAAGCATTTCGCCTTCAACAAGTCCAATCACATATTTTTGATTTGTTTCGTTGATTTCGTAAACAAAGGTGTCTGAATTATTGTAAAGCACACTGACAAATTGATTATTGTTTTGCAAATTGATTGTAAGGGCTTTTTTGTTGATTTTGCCACTCAGTGATGCGATCAATGTTTGTGAGAACGCATAATTTTCGCTGTTTGAAATGCTGATGCTTCTGATTGCCTTAACCTCACCTGCGGTTTTGCTTACAAACTCACCACTTATGGTTTCAGTTTTTGTGTTTCCATCATTGAAATCAATCAAAACCGAAGTGTTATCAAAAGTTGTTTTGCCGTCATAATCCTTTGAAATATCCACTTCCTTAAATTCGTTTATTGTAAACGGTTTGACAATCACGGATATTTCAAACTCGTTGCGCACGCCATTTTCAAAAGCAAAACTTTCTTCGTCTTTCACATGCACCGCAACAATCACTTTATATGTGCCGGCATTGATGATTGAATCAGTTTTTGCAAACACACCTGCGGCATTTTTGCGGGTGGTTGTTTTTATTTCAATATCACAAATATTTGTGTATTTTGGATCATTAAGTGCATCAGCCAAAACAGAATTTAAATGGTTTGTGCTGTTATATCCATACACCAGTTCTTGTTTAAAGATATCACCAATCACCACAATTTGACCTGTGATTGTATAATAGGTGTAATTTGGGGTGGTGCATTCAAAATTATTTGTGTCATAATCGCCCAAAAGTTTATAAATGCCCACATCTTTCACTGATTGAACCGGATTTGGATCATCATCTTTTGTGATGACAAGCTTCATTCCAAGATCTTCTTCCAAACTGCTGTCAATATCGGTTTGCACTTTTATTCGGTCAATTTCTTCAACATCATCAAACACTTTGGTTGCAGGAATTTTGTTTTCGCCAAGCAAAAATTCAATATTGAAACTTGCCTTTTTGATTGTAAGTGTTGCAACGGCGGTGAAATTTTCAAAATTTTTATCGCTGATCACGGTGACAGTCACAGTATATGTTCCTGCATTTATCGGAGACAAATCGTTTATTGGGTTGCCATTTTGAGTGTAGGTGTATTCAAATTTTACCACACCTTCAATATTGGTTGAAATTTTTTCACCACCATTTGTTGCAAAAATTTCATGCGGCTGACCGTCATACACAACAACCTTGTTTTTAAGCACAAAATTGTGCTTTGCTTTGGTGATTTCAACGCGGCTTTCATCGTGTAGTGTAATGGAATAGTTTGTAAGCGCTGAAGAAGCCGAAAGCGGTTCAAATTCAAGGGTTGAACCTTGATAGGTGCCAACTGAAGGTTGCGTAGATTTCAAAATGAAAGTTATAAATTCGTTTGCGGCAGTTTTTTGTTGGTGCTTCACGCTGTAGATATCGCCATCATACACCTTGGTGCCTTTTGCCAAAAGTTGTGTTTCCATCGGCAAAATCACGCCATAAACTTTTTCATTTAAAATAACATAGTTTTCTGCAAGTTCACTGCCCTTGCTTATCAATTGCAAATTCTGAATTTCAATTGGCGAAACCACATCGTTTTTAACCAAAACATCTTTTTGGGCAAAAACACCATCAACCCCCAGTTCTCCTGAAAGCACTTTCACAAAAACATCGTGGGCAAATGCATATTTGCCATCATATGTTTTGTTGAACAAGCCATCTTCCAAAGTGATTTTGTGCGGCAAAATTTTGATTTCGGCCGTGAATTTGCCAACATTGATTGTTTGCTGTTGCCCACTGCCTGCTGTGATAACTGCACTGAATGAATATGTGCCGCTTTGCGAAACATTGAAAAGCCCTTTTTCTTCACCGGTGGCAAGTGGTTGCCAAACGCCAAACTGGGATTGTTTGAACCACGCAACTTCAATGGTGAAACTTTCAAGCGTGCAAGCATAATCAAGTGAAACGGCATTTGCGTTATATGTTTTTTCATACGCACCATCCGTAAGTTTTTGAATTTGGCCGTTGTCTTTCACCACAATGGCAAGATCACCACTTAAATCCTCCAGAACCCATTTTGCGTAAATATCTTGCGCACCGGTGGTTTGCCAAACATCAGGGACTTTGTGTTTGAATTCATTGTCAAAATACCAACCATCAAGTGTGAATCCTTCCTCTGGCGAAGAAAAGGTTGGTGCATTAAAGGTTTGGTTATACACTTGTTTTATTTGCACAGGGTCAACATTTGCAAGATTAAAATGTGCAGTCACCAAGCTTTCGTTTGTCACATACACTTGAATATCAATTTTATTATCCTTAACAAACTTTCTGTCCAGGGCAAAAGAAATTGTTGTTTCGCTGACTGAAAAACTGTCTGAAGGCAATATTTCGCCATTAACGCGCAACTGGTAAAGCCCATATCCAAAACGATAATCATGTGAAATCGAAATAATTTTATCTGCACCAAAGTTTTCATCACTGTCTTTAAGATAATTTATAATTGTGCCTTGCCCTCTGCGCTGAGAATCATCTTCAAAACCATCAAAAATCATATTATAAACAATGAAGTTTGTTTCAGGTGTTGTGCGGAAAATTTCGTTCATATAAATGGCATCAATCACGCGAAGATAAACCCCTGCCGTCACGGCAATAAAGCCGGTGTCTTCCTTGATTTCACAACTTCCCGTGAAATTAACCTTATAGTTTGATAAAATATCAAACCCATCTTGCACACTTTCGCCATTATCAAGCCGCGAGATTTTCAAGTTATACATTGGTGGATTATAAGCATCATAAACATCTGGTGAAAGCATTGAAATTGTGCCTGAAATTGTGTGAAGTTCAAGAATCAACCCCGCCACATTTGATTCTGTGATATCAAGTGTTGTTGGCCCATAATACACAACTGATTTTTCAAGATAAACATTCAAAATCTTTTGCTTGATATTGATTGAAAGATTGTCGTTTGCGAAAACAGGTTCTGCTTTAAACATCATGCCGCCATCAATTTCAATATTGCACACATAGTTTCCTGATTGATTTACACTTCTGATTTGCAAAATTGATATTGTTTTGCCGTCCACCACCTGGGTTTCGATATAAAAATCTGAGACATCCGCAAGTGCATTGTTATCCGCATCATAATATGTGTCGGCATGGAAATCATATTTGCCAACAACATCGCCGTTTGGATCAATCCAAGTGAAGATATATGGAATTTCTGCATTAAAGTTGTTTATTTCTGCCTGCAAAACCTGTTGAAGTTTGCCATTATAGAAAAGTTCTGATGACTGGCAATAGTTGACAAGCATATCAACATTGGCATAATCATACACCGCATAAAGCGTGATTGGCGCTTGCCAAATTGCAGGATCATTTTCAAACACAAAATCATTTATTGTCACATCAACCAAAGTGTCATAATCATCATAATCATATGTGATGAAATCCACACCACTGCGATCAGGCATTGTGTTGTATGCCACAAGTTTGAAACCAATTTTTGTGGCATACGGCACACCACTTGAAAGCACATCAAGTTTTATTGCATTTTCATCTTTGCAAGTGTAATTATCAAAATTATAATACACAAACGCTTGCACAAACCCTTGATCATCGGGCTGTGAATATTCGTTTTGGAAAGTGCCGGCGAGGGTGGTTGCATCAAAAACCAAATTCATTTGATAAAATGTGGCCTCAAACTTGATTGTGATGGCTTCAAGCGGCATTATGAAATAAATCGTCACGCCGTCAGCAAGGCAACCAAACCCATTTTCCGTTGCTTGCACAGGTTGTCCATCAACAAAGAATTTCAGCTCAACAGGATTGCCGGTTTCCTTACCGGTGATTGTGATATTATAAAAATTATAATATCGCACATTTTGATCTTGCGGCAAATCAAGGCAAATGCTTTGCCCATAATAACCTTGTTCCAGCATTGCATTGGTGCCAAAATCTGTGATTGAATATTCAATATCTTCAATTTCAGTGGTGGTTTGTGTGTTAAGATCTGTTCTTTGTGATTCTGTGACAATATCAAACAAACGAAGCTTATACACCACATAAAATGTGAATGCCGGGGTTGTAGGTGTTGAAGGCACTTGGGTGATGGCGCCGGTGGTGTATGTGTAATGAAAGCAATAATCAATAATTTGCTGGGTGCCATTCATTTGCGTTTCAAAATCTGGTGCCAATATTGTGCATGCCTCGTCAAGATAAATCCCTTCAATTTGGTAACCAATGGTTGCAACAAGATTAAGTGTTGCAACATCACCAAACAAGATGCTGTGATCGGCAAAAATTGCGCCGCCTTCATCATTATCCCTTAAAATTTCATCAACGCCAATTGATTTTATATGCGTTTCCAAAATATATGCATTTCGATTGAAAAACACAAAAAGCGTTGTGGCTTCGCTTGGCATAACAATGCCGTGTGGTTGGCGTTCGCCATTAATTTCAAAGTGGTCAAAAACAAACCCTGGCGCTGGCTGCAAAAAGCCAATCAAACTTGTGCCAATTGCCATATCAAATGTTTGGGCCTGCTGGGTTGCCCCATAAAATGTTCCACCCTCCATCGATGTTACGGGTTCACCATTGATATCATAAGTGATAAAGTGGACCGTAAGTTCAGCAAAAGTTGTGAATGTGCGTGCAAGAATTTGAATTGTATCATAAAGATAAAAATTCAAATTCCAATCATTGTCTTCCAAAAGTTTGCCGTTTGATGCCAAAATTTTGCCATTGGCGATGCCATAATGTAAAAGCGACGTGCCGCCAGAGATAATTTGATATTCCGCAAACTGATATTTTTCGGCAGTGAATGTATAAACATCAAAAATTGTGCCATATGGCGCGGTGATAAGTTTATAAGACCCTTGATCTTCAAACGCGGACTCAAGTGCATCAAGCGCGCCATCATCATTGCGGTCATAAGCCGTGGTTGCAGCAAAAGTGATATCTGTTATTCCCTTATCCCCAGCCATAAGCGTCAGGTTGTAATCCTTCACAAACACTGCAATATAAAGGTTTTTATCAAGGCGTTCGATTGGATCTGACTGCACAACCAGTTCACTTGAAAAGAATGTGTATGGGGCGGTGGGATTGGTGATTGGGTCATAAATATTAAACCAATCTTGGATTGCTGTTTGATAACT
>JAFVTB010000027.1 GCA_017503445.1 Clostridia bacterium | reverse complement strand
GTTTTTGTTTTTTATTCTGAAAATTTGCTATGTTATGCAAGAAAGTTTTTATTTCTTTAAGCGCAGTCTTTACACATCAATTCCAATTTCACTTTTTTTGATTTGTGTTTTGCCAATCATAAGCGCATTTGCATATCGCGGGCTTAAACCCCTTGGGCGCACGCTTGAAATCTTTTTTTGGCTGATTTTGGGACTTTTGATATTCAGCACAATTGCGTGGGCAATCAGCGTTTCAGATTTTTCCTTGACAATCACCTCAAGCAACGGGTGGGATGGGTTTTTAAACGCCACATTTGGCCACACTTTTTGGTTTGGCGATTTGGTTTTTATGATGTTTATTTTGGATAAGGTTGAACTTGAAGAAAAATCCCAAAAGCAAATTTTGCTTTATGCGGGCCTGACGATGCTTTGGGTGCTTGGATTTTTTGTGGTGTATTTTGTTGCATTTCAAACAACGGCATTCACACATCCATTTGCAATTTTGAATATCATTCAGTTTGTAAGCGATTTTGGCACAGTTGGCAAGTTTGATATTTTGCCAATCACCGCCGTGATGTTTGTGATGTTTTTTCAACTGGGGATTTATCTTATTTGTGCGGTGGGATGCATTCAAAAAGTGATTCCTTTCAAACACAAAGCGCAAACCCTGATTGCCATAAATGCACTTTTGATTTTGATTTCATACATCATCTTCAACAACGCCAACAGCGTGGTTGTGTTTTATGGGGATTTTTTGATGTGGTTTTCAATTGCCGTGGTGTATGGCATTTCAATTATATATCTTTTGGTGACCTGGCGCACAAAACGAGGTGAAAAATGAAAAATTTCTTTTCTTTTGTCATCAAAAACCCCATGATATTGGCGCTTTTGTTTATTGCAATTGTGTTTTTGCCAAATGCAATTTCCGCCCCGCCAGAAGGCGTGCAGCGCCAATATGTGGCAACCATTGGGCTTGACCTTTCACCCGAAGGCATTGAACTTTCAATCCTGACGCATGTTTCCCGCAACAGCGCAACATACAATGAAACATATATCATAAACTCTGCCACCGCGGAAAGCATCCCCCGCGCGCTTTATAAAATTGCCACCGTCAGCGGCAGGCAAATCAGTTTGACGCACGCAACATCGATTGTTGTCAGCGAACAAATCGCGCGGCAAGGGCTTCACAATTTTTTGGATTATTTTTATCGCAACGACACCATCGCCAACGACACCTTTGTGATTTGTGCGATGAACAGCACCGCAAAAGACCTTTTGGCGTTTGAAAAAGACCGCGTGAATTCAACCGGTTATGGGCTTGAGGAGCTTTTGGCATACAATTCCCAAAACACATTTTTTGTCAACAGTGATGTTGAAAACTTTTATAAAGGATATTTCAGCCCAACAAAAACATCGGTTGTGGCGCTGGCAACCTTGGAAAAAAACACAGACAATGAACAAGTTTTGCAAGGTGGCGGAAGTTCAGGCGAAGGCGCATCCGCCGCACAAAACGAAAGCAAACGCATTAAGTCCGCCGGCACGCTTGGGCTTTTAAAGGCCGGGCGCCTTGTGGACACAATGACCGAAGATGATATTTTTGGATACAACCTTGTGAACAATCAAACCCACAATATTTATTTACGAATAAACAATTTTTCTGACGAACTTTTTGAAAACGCAACTGTGGATTTTAATATCGTCACGAACAAAGTGGCATACATTTCTTCTTTTGAAAACGGGCGCCCGGTTTTCACACTCAATTCGCTTGTGTCGCTTGCATTGCAATCTGCAACTGCGGATGAAGTTAAAAAAGAATATTTTTTGAACAGTGTCAATCCATTAAGCCAAAAAATGAAAGAAGCCGTTGTGCAAAAATTGCGCGGCTCGTTTTCAAGTTTTATGCAAAAAATCATTGCAAACAAAACAGATGTTTTTGGGGTGTATACAACATTGAACAATCAACACAAAAAAGAATTTCAAGCTTGGCTTCAAAATTTGCAAGACCCTGAAAATTTCTTGGCGTATGTGGAATATCGCATGAACCCAAATCCAATTTTAACAACTTAAGCATAATTTTCATATATATTCAAAATGGCTTATTTTGTTCCAAAAAAAATTCCATATCTTGCACCAAACAAATATTATGCCAAGATATTGCAAAATATTTTTGCTGATGGCGAAACCATCAGTTTTTTGCAATTTTCTTATCAAAGTTTTTTGCTTTGCCCGTTTGGGAACAAATTGGGTTTTGAATTTGAAAAAATTGCCGGTGACGACCTTTTGCACCAACGCGCCCTTGCCGAGGCCATCGTGCGATTGGGCGGAACGCCAATTTTCCAAAACAACGCAGGGGTGTTTTTAAGTGGAAAAAATATTTTGCCGCAGCAAGATTTACAAACCATGATTTTGCAAAACATCGCGCTTAAAGAACAAATGATTATTGATTACAAAATGGCACTCTCGAAAATTGAGAATAAGATTTTGCAAAAACTTTTACAAAGCATTGTGCAAGATGAAGAATTTCACTTACAAAACCTAAAAAAATTCGTCAAAAATATTAAAACCCCGTCAAAATAATTGCAAATGCCCTTTTATTTGTTATATATTAAAAATAGGAGGAAATAAAAAATTATGAAAGTTAAAACTTGGCTTTACCCACTTGTTTTAATTATAAGCACACTTGCGGTTGGCATTGCGATGATTTTCCCACTTTATAACTATGTTTATGAAGCAGGATTGATTGAACAATTGATTGCAAGTTTTGGGGTGTTCACAAACTTTATGGGTGTTGACGCTTTTGCAACCTACGTTGGCATCACAGGCATTTTTGCATCATCATATCTGATTCTGGGCTTTGTTGGGCTTTTGATTTCAGTTGTGTTGACAGTGCTTAAAATGACGGGCTTTGAAATCAAAAATTATGCGCTTTGCAATCGCATTGCCTCTGGCGTTGCACTTGTTGGCACAATCGGCTTTGTTGTAAGTGCAGTAACCTTCATTTGCATCAACCATTATGACATGAGCGCAACATATCCTGGCGCATTTGAGGCCTTCACCGGCACATTTGCACTTTGGATGGCAATGGGCGGCCTGATTTTGGGCACAATCGCATCATATCTTGGTGCAATTGACATTGCGCATGAAGAAAAGAAAGCCCTAAAAGCAGAAGCAAAAACCGCAGCACCTGTTGCAATTGCAGAAGCACCAAAAGCAGAAAGCAAAAAAGCAGCAGCGAAAAAACCTGCAAAAAAATCCCAAGCAAAAACAGTGGCAAAAACAGAAACAAAGAAAGCAGAACCTGCAGCAAAACCGGTTGTGAAAACCGAAGAAAAACCTGCTGCAAAACCTGCAGTTGTGAAAAAAGCACAAACCAAAAAAGCGGCAAAAAAAGCTGAACCCGCAAAAGCACAAACAACAAAGGTGGCTGTTAAAACCGAAGCGAAACCTGCGGCAAAAAAAGCTGAGGTGAAAGCAGAAGTTAAAAAATCACAACCAAAAACCCAAGCAAAAGTGGAAACAAAACCTGAACCGGCAAAAGCCCAGCCAAAAACTGAAGTGAAAACCCAGAAAAAGCCAGCGGCTGTGAAAAATGCCCAGACAAAGAAACCTGTGGCAAAAAAGGTTGAAGTGAAAGCCGAAGCAAAACCTGCAGTTGTGAAAAAAGCTGAAGCAAAAAAAGTGGCAGCAAAAAAAGCTGAACCAGCAAAAAAAGCTGAACCAGCAAAAAAGGTTGCGAAACCTCAACCAAAAAAAGTTGAAGCAAAACCAGCCGCAAAGAAAACTGCGACAAAACCAACAACTAAAAAATCAAACAAGAAATAAAATAAAAAACAAGGTGACAGACCTTGTTTTTTTATTTATTTTTCAAAAATTTCAAGATATTCCTTGCGGGATTTTGCAATCAATTTTTGTTTTTTTTCATTGAGATGTTGCATTTGTCTTTCGTTGTTATAGTGGTGCAGTTGATGCAAAATCATAATAGCATTTTCGGTTTCCAAAGAATGAAATTCAACGCCAAGGAGCTTATCTTCTTCAGAAAAATGTTGTGCCAAAAGCTCTGTTAATTCTTTTGGCATTTTGTGACCGTCAATGCGAAAACCCACCGCATCGCCCTTGAAGTTTTGCACAGGGCCACCTTTTTTTAAATCGCGCACCAACACAAATTTTGTTGCCTGAGGATTTATCAATGCCAATTCATAAACCGCGCCACAAGGGATTGGGCTGTCTTCATTTAAACCAAAGAATTGGCCCACGCTGACATTATAATCTTTCAGCATGCGCTTTTGTGTTACAAGTGCAAAATCCCACAGCGAAAATCGCATTTCTTTTATTTTCATTATTTATTTTTTCCTTCCAAAAGTTCTTCGGCATAGTTTTTCAAGCCACTGCGAAGCAAAATTTTGTTTTGCTTTGTGATTGCATCAAATGTGATGCCTTGTTCAATTTGTTTTGGTGAAAGTTTGATTTTGAATTTTGCAAATTTTGCCGCAAAGTTTTTGATATCAAATTTTTCATGTTCAAAAACTGCATCTTTTGGATTTGCAAAATCGCGTAAAAGGCGAAACTTTGTAAAATCCTTATTCCAAACGCCAATTTCATAAACCGCGCCTTTTGGAAGCACACTGCGCTGGGTGAACGGCAAATCGCAAACAGGAATATAAGATTCAAAATCCGCAACCTTGGTTGCCATTGAAACGATCATAAGTTGATCAACGTTGAAAACAATATCTTCTTTTCTCATAATTCTCTCCTTAAAAATTTCTGTAATATTCCCTGCAGGCATTTAACAGCAGCAGGCGTTCTTGTTTTGCTTTTTCGGCAAGATAATCTTTTTCATAGGTTTGAAGCTGAAATTTTAAATAATTTTTGTTTATTTGGTTAAGCGTGTTGAAAGGAATGCCAAATTCCAAACTGGAAGCAGGCACAGAAAAAATTGATGACACTGCATTTGGGGATTCCGCAACAAATGGTGGACGTTCGAATTCAAATTCACCGGTTTGATTTTTGGGCACAAAATCATTAACTTCGCAAATGATTTTTTGCTCCAGTTCCCGCAAAAGGACAAAGCGATTTTCTTCTTTATTCAAAATTGCAAACTCAAAAATCTTATCTTTTTGCGCCTGCATATTGCGAAGTCGGCCTTCCACACCTGCATAGTCATACAAATTTTGAAGTTTTGTTGGCATAGACACCAAAATGATGTCATCTTTGTGAAAGCGCAAATTTTTAAGCGTTATTTTCTTTCTTTGCTCCATATTTTTCCCCTATAAAATTTATATAACACATAATCAAATTTTCGTCAAGGGGTCAAAATGTTTAAACAGGGGTCCCCGAAAATGCCCAGCGAAAGCGGGATTTTTGGGGAGCGAAGCAAGCCAACCGCCACGCGCCGCTTTTGCGACAAGCAAAAACAAGCAGGCAAGTTGTGCTTGCGGAGTTTCCCGCTAGTGCGTGCGAAACACCTTTGCAACAATCACTGTCATATCATCCCTTGCGCCGCCACAAAGTTCCACCGCCTTGTTCAAAAGGTTTTCCGCCAATGTTTGCGGATTCACCGCCACCATATTATTGATGAAATCTTGCAAAACCTCTGTGCTTTCAAAGCTGTCGGTGATGCCATCAGTGAACATAAAAACAAAATCGCCGTTTTGCATAACTTGTTTGATGATTGCCGGCTGGGCATCTTGCATAATCCCAAGCGGAAGCGTGCCACCAAAAATTTTTTCAATGGTTTCATTGTGCTTAATAAAACTTTCCGGCGCACCCATTTTGATAAAATCACACGTGCCATTCATTGTGTCAAGCACGCAAATATCCAGCGCATTAAACACATCATCGTTGTTGAGTGCCAAAAGTTTGTTCACTGACGACAAAATGATTTCACTGTCAAACCCTGCCTTATAAAAATTTTCAACCAAGCTTATGGCAAGCCCGCTGGCACGCTCGGCCTTTTCACCGCTGCCCATACCATCGCAAAGCGCCAAAAGATATTTATCATGTGCAAGTTTGATGATTGAATAGGCATCGCCGCTGACTTTGCTGCCGTCCTTTGCAACACACGCCGTGCCAAACGCAAGATTATATTTGGGTGCAGTTTTAAGTGTCAGGATATCCCAACCCGCGCGGGGCGAACTTGTCACTTCCGCCACTGCAAGTTTGCATCCAGCAATTCGGCTTACCACCTCGGGAATTTTGCTTCGCGCAGCATCAAACTTTTTCACCACCAAAGTTGCGCTGACGGTTGAAAGGTTTTGCTGATACAACACAACATCTGCACATGCGATATTGTGAAAGCCAAGTTCATTGATGATTTGATTTTCCTTGGATGCATCAAAAGAAATATTTGTCTTGATTTCATTTGCCAAGTTTTTTAAAATCAAAGACATTCCCCTAAGTTCATCTGCAATCAAAATTCGGCTGGCGTCAATATTGTTCATGGCGGTGGCATAATTTTTCCACTGATCGCAAAGCCCATTGATTGTGTTCACCAACATCGGTACACGGGCGCAACGGGTTGTCAGATATGGCGGCGCATCCAAAAGGGTTGCCCTGCCGCGCTCAAGCGCGCCCAAAACCAAACTTTGAAAGATGCTGGATGTTTCTTCTGTGCAACGACGATGGCAAATGTTGCGTTCTGTGCAATCGGCGCAAACTTTTTCTTTCACTTCACTCACCAAAAATGCCGTGACTTGCGCTTTTGTCATTCCACCCTTAATAAGTTGCCTGAACACCCAATCCATTTCGCTGAAGGCATCACTGAGGTTGTGCAGACGCTTGCAGATATTTTCGCGGCTTCGGTTCACCACACTGCGCATTCCCAAATCATCGCTTGGGGCAAACCACTCGCCAAATTTTTGAATTGCATTTTGGGGTAATATACAAAACGCAAATGCACCCACAGCCACCAGCACAAGCCATGTGGCGGAATAGTTGGCATAAAAGCCAATGCCAAAGCCCATAAGGGCATCAAACGCCACAAGCGCAACCGCAGAAATCACCCGCGGCGCCCCCTGTGCCACCGATGCCACAATTGCCCACACCACAAATGGCGCCAAAAGGGCGCTTGTGCCATCCAAAAGGGCGCTTCCAAGCCCCATAACACTTGCCACCAAAACGGCGTTTGCAACATTTTTTGTTGTGGCAAAAAGCAAAATCACAACCGGGGCAAACGCCATCAAAATTGCCACGCCAAAAATTGTGATGTTATAAAGCCCAAGCGAAAGCGCACAAAGCACCAAAAGGGCACACATATTTTCCACGCCTTTTATCTTAAGCGCACCGCCAGAAAGCGCACAAAAAAATGTTTTGCAAATGGCAAAAAACACAAGCGCCGCCACAACACTAAGTGCGGCAAAAAACGCATCGGCGCCTTGCAAAATTTGATATATCAAAAAGCCGCTTTGCGCCAAAAAGCCATATGCCAAAAAGATGCCAAATGTGATTGGCTTTTTCAGTTTTTTATGGACGCCACAAACCAAAATCATCACCACAGCAAAAACGCTGACGGCCACAATTGTGGCAAGCGAAAAATCATATATAAGGGCCGAACACGCATAAAGCCCCAAAACCCACAAAATTTTTTGATTGCACCACAAAAGCGCCAGCGCAAAACCCGCGGCAAACGGGAACACAAGCCCATATATTCCCGCATGGCAAAACACAAAAAAACAAAAAAAGAAAAAAAGATATTTAAAAAATTCCCGCACAAAAAAATTTTGCATGTTTATCCCCTTGCAACAATAATAAAAAACAAAAAACCATTTTTAAATTAAAAAAAATAAAAAAATAAATTATTTTTAATTATTTTTTATATTTTTTTGTCAAAAAATATATTTTTCCACAAAAAATCACCTTTCAAGGGTTTGACAAATTGCCCCCAAGATTATTTGATTTTTTGCACACTTTCGTGATACAATAAAGATATGATAACACTTGTGATTATGGACGGTTTTGGCGTCCGCAAAAAGAAAAATGGCAACGCAATCGTGGCGCAAGGCACGCCATATTTTGATAAGCTTTGCCAAAAATATCCACACACACTTTTGACGGCGCATGGCAACGCCGTTGGCCTGCCCGCAGACCAAATGGGCAACAGCGAAGCCGGGCACCTGACCATTGGTGCAGGAAGAAGATTTTATCAACCGCTTGAACGCGTGAATCGCGCACTGAAAGACGGAAGTTTTTACCAAAATCCCGAACTTTTGCGTGCAATCAATTTTGCAAAAACAAATGGCGGGGCGCTGCACCTTATTGGGCTTGTAAGCGACGGCGGCGTGCATTCACACATTGACCACATCAAAGCCACACTTCAGCTTGCAAAAAAGCATGGGCTTAAGGAAGTTTATGTGCATGCAATCTTGGATGGCCGCGACAGCCCAATGACTGGAGGCATAAATTTTGTGGCAGACCTTCAAAAAACCTGTAAGCAAACAGGCGCGCAGATCAAAACACTTTGCGGGCGCGCATGGGCAATGGACCGCGAAAAATTTTATGACCGCACCGAAAAGGCATACAATGCCATTGTGCTTGGCCAAGCGGATTTTGAGGGGCAAGACGCAATCACAGAAATTCAAGAAAGTTATGCCGCGGGCATCACAGATGAATTTTTTGAGCCAACAATTATTGGCACCCCAACCCCAATGATGGAAGGCGACGCAGTGATTTTCTGCAATGTGCGCAAGGACCGCATGCGCGAATTTTTGGAAGCACTTACCTTTGATGATTTTGACAAGTTTCCAACTGTGGAATTTGAACATCTTTGCCTTGTGGGCTTTGTTGAATATGATGACGACTTTAAAGATGTTGGCGTGGCATTTGGCGAAAAAGTGTTGGAAAACGGGCTTTCAAAATGCATTGCCCAAGCCGGTAAGCGGCAACTTCACATAAGCGAAACAGCAAAATTCCCGCATGTAACATATTATTTTGGATGCGGGCGCGACGAACCATACACCCTTGAAGAACGCAAAGAAATTGAGGGTTTTCGCGATTTAAAACTGCAAAATCACCCAGAGATGCGCGCATTTGACCTGACCAACGAAGTTTTGGAAGCAATTGCCAGCGGAAAATATGATTTTATTGTTGTCAACCTGCCAAATTGCGATATGATTGGCCACACCGCCGATATGGAAGCCACAAAAACGGCTGTGCGTATTGTGGATAAATGTGCCTACGCAATTGCGATGGGAACCCTTATCACCGGCGGCGAATGTATCATCACCGCAGACCACGGCAACGCCGAAGAACTTTTGGACGCAAACGGACAACCAAAAACCAGCCACACCACAAGCCCCGTGCCATTTGTGATTGTTGGCGACAAAGAGCGCACACTTGCACCGCAAGGCGAACTTGCCAATGTTGCACCAACAATTTTGGAAATGATGGGAATTGAAATTCCACCAGAGATGACAAAATCACTTTTAGTGGACAACCCAACAAAAAAATCAAAAAAATAATTGCCGTTTGGCAATTTTTTTATTTTTTTATTATTTTTTT
>JAFVTB010000026.1 GCA_017503445.1 Clostridia bacterium | reverse complement strand
TGGTGATATGATTTTGCCCAATAATGCCATCAAAGGTTTTGGGGCGATATTTTCTGTATAGTGCTTGATAAGACATACTTTGATTATAGCCCAAAAACAAAAAAAAAGCAAGTGTTTGACCCCGCTTACAAATAAATAAAATAGGCTTATCAAATGATAAGCGATTTTTCTAACATTGTTTTTTATTTTTGCGGCGCGCGCGAAGATTGCGAAAATCTTGGCGAATATGCTTAAATTCCCATGGCAGACAAAGCAAAAGTGGCAAAATCCAAAAATAGAAAAAACAACCTGGAAGCAGATAGAAGAACGGCCAATATTTCGGATCACCTGCAAGTGGCCCCGCTGGAACGGTTTTCATAAAGTCAGGCGTCAGCCAAGTGAAAAGCGCAGATACACTATCCGTTGGCCCCCAAATAAGTGATGTGTTGCGATATCCGCACCCATCCTCCAAAATATCATCACCGCGCATTGGGATAATGCCAAGTTCGCTTTGCAAAACTTGATTACAAATGATGAAAAGCATCACAGCCATCATACAAAATGGCATTTTCCAAACATTGCGATAGTTGAGCGAATGCACCTTTAAAAGCACCATCAAAAGCGGTGCCATAATGATGATTGTATGGCAGAAGTAAAAACGCCAAACATCAAAGGTCGCCACAGAATCACCCAAAGCTTCGGTTGGATACACCAGTGCCAAAAAGCCAGATATCACGCCGATGTAGAACATCCAATCTTTGGCTGTATCTGACTTTGAAAAGAACAAAAAAGGGAATGTCAGCACGCTGACCGCGCAAATATTGATAAACCACGCGTTTTCCATAATAAGGCTTGGATTACCGGCATACGGCGGCAACAGAAGCCGCAGAAAATGCAATGCCAAGTTAAAAATCAAAAGTGATGCGATAACAATTTTTTTGGTTTTCATTGATTTGTTGCGCAAAAGGAAATACAGCCCAACTGTTATACCCGCGGCAAACAAAATGAAAAATATATACCAAAAATTTCCAAGTTGAATCATTTTTTCTCCCCTTGTTAAATTCAGTATATCATAAAAATAATTTATTTGTCGAAAAAAATAAGCATAAATTATAAAAAAATAAGATAAATTATTATCTTAATTTTTTTTATTATGAATGAATATCCAAAACTTTCAGTTTTGAAACACCCATTGGGGTTTGAACTGAAACAACATCGCCAACACTGGCATTCAAAAGTGCAAGGCCAACAGGGCTTTCGTTGCTGATAAATCCTTTAAGCGGATTGCTTTCAGTTGAGCCAACGATTTTATATTCAACCTCTTCATCAAAATCCTTATCAAAAACTTTCACAAAGCAGCCAAGTGACACCTTGCTGGTGTCAATGTTTTTCTTATCAATAATGATGCAATCGCGAAGTTTGGTTTCAATTTCCAAAATTTCAGACTCCAACACGCCTTGCGCTTCTTTTGCTGCATCATATTCACTGTTTTCGCTTAAATCACCATATTCGCGCGCTGCGCCAATTGCTTTAGTAACTTCTTCACGCTTAACGGTTTTTAAGTATTCCAATTTGTCTTCAAGTTCTTTTTTGCCTTCAAGTGTTAAGTATATTTTCATTATAATCTCCTTTATTTAAAATGAAAAAATTTTTGCAAAAGCAAAAATTTTTTCAAAATGTTTGTGCATTTTTCAAAATTGCTTATATATTTGCCAAAGAATAATTTTTTCCCACTTTCACATTATATTCATATAAGGAAAAATTATGCTTAAGTTTTTCGCGTTTATTTTTATGTGGCTTGGCTCACTGAATTGGTTTTTTATAAGCGCCTTTCAATATGATTTTGTGGCGGGTTTTTTCGGCACGCAATCAAGTTTGTTCAGCCGCGTGATTTATTTTGTGATCGGTATGGCAGGATTTGTTATGGTTTTTGAAGCCATCAAATCGCGAGGCAAAATCAACCTTATTCAGCGTCCGATCAAAAGGGTTTTGCCCACGCCAAAAAAAGTTTCTGAAGAAAAACCAACTGAAGATTTTGATGATTTTGTAGAAGAAAAACCAAAGTTTGCAGCATCAAAACCCTCGCCATACACCTCTAAAGCCGAGAGTGGATATAAGGATTTTGATCCGTCAAAATATGATGACTAATCCTCCACCTTGGTTTGGATGAATGACACAAGGTCATCAAGTTTCACCACTTCTTGTTCCATGCTGTCACGGAAACGCACAGTTACAGTTCCATTGTTAAGTGTTTCATCATCAACTGTTACGCAAAATGGTGTGCCAATTGCATCTTGGCGGCGATAACGCTTGCCAATGCTGCCAGTTTCATCATAAATCACCCTGAATTTCTTTGCAAGCGTGCGATAAAGCTCATGAGTTTTGTCCGCGTGCAACTTTTTGATAAGCGGCAAAACGGCAACCTTGAACGGCGCAAGGTGCGGTGCAAAGCGCATAACTTCGCGCTCTTCCCCGTTTTCAAGGGTTTCAACTTCATATGCATTATCCAAAAGTGCAAGAGTGATGCGGTCAAGCCCATAAGATGCCTCAACAATATATGGAATGAATTTTTCGTTAGTGGTTGGATCTGTGTATTCCATATTTTTGCCTGAAAATTCTTGGTGACGTGAAAGGTCAAAATTTGTGCGGTTATGCACACCGTTCACCTCGCCCCAACCAAATTTAAACAAATATTCACAATCGCATGCTGCCTTGGCATAATGTGCAAGCTTCTCATGGTCTTTAAAGCGAAGTTTTTCCGCAGGCAAGCCCAAACTTGTCAAAAATTCCATTGAACGATTTTTATAGAAGTCATAAAATTTTGCATCATCTTTTGGGTTGCAGAAAAGTTGATGTTCCATTTGGTCAAACTCAATGGTTCTGAAAGTGAAATTGCCAGGGGTGATTTCATTTCTGAACGCCTTGCCGATTTGACCGATGCCAAATGGCAGTTTCATTCTTAAACTTCTTTGCACATTGTTGAAGTTCACAAATTCGCCTTGCGCGGTTTCCGGGCGAAGATAAATAATGTTTGCATTTTCTTGTGTCACACCACGATTGGTTTGAAACATCAAATTGAATTGGCGTATCGGTGTGAAATTTGATTTCCCGCAAACAGGACATGCAATTTTGTGTGCGATGATGTATCCTTCCATTTCTTCATTTGTCATCGCATCGGCATTCACACTGCCCTTTGAATAATTTTCAATCAATTTATCTGCACGATGACGGGTTTTACATTCGCGACAATCCATAAGCGGGTCCGCAAAACTTGCCACATGGCCCGATGCCTCCCAAACTTTTGAGTTCATCAAAATTGCCGCATCAACACCCATTGTGTGTTCACTTTCTTGCACAAATGCCTTCCACCAAGCGCGCTTAATGTTGTTTTTTAATTCAACGCCCACAGGGCCATAATCCCAACTGTTGGCAAGGCCGCCATAGATTTCACTGCCGGGAAAGATAATGCCCATGTTTTTGCAATGATTGACAAGGCGTTCCATTGTAACTTTATTTTTTTCCATATTTTTTCCTTTTAAACTTAAAAAAACAAGGGCTTTGAAAGCCGAAGTTTTTTATTTTATTTATGACATGCTTATTTAACGCGTTCCATATATGTGCCATCGCGAGTGTCAACGCGGATTTTTTCGCCTTGGTTCACAAACAGTGGCACTTGGATTTCAAAGCCGGTTTCAAGTGTCGCTGGTTTATAACCTGCCTTTGAAGTATCGCCCTGAACGCCCGGTTCACATTCTGTGATTGTAAGTTCAACAAATGTTGGTGGTTCAACATTAAATGCTTCACCTTCATAGAAAAAGATGTTTGCTTCCATATTTTCTGTCATAAACTTTAAGGCATCTTCAACCATATCTTTGTTCATTGGAAGTTGTTCATAAGTTTCCAAATCCATAAAGTAGTAAAGCCCGCCATCGCTGTAAAGATATTGCATTGCTTTGCGTTCAATCACTGCTGCCTTAAATTTATCGGTTGGGTTGAATGTGCGTTCAAGCACTTGCCCTGTTTTAACGTTTTTGATTTTTGTGCGCACAAACGGGCTTCCCTTGCCTGGTTTAACGTGCAAGAAATCCACAACTGTGAACACCGCCCCGTCCATTTCAAAGGTTACACCCTTTCTGAAATCGCCTGCTGTTATCATAATTTTATCTCCTTTTGTTTGTGACAAAGTGCCACATTGATTTATTTTGCGGTTTATTATAGCATATTTTCATTCAAATGTCTACATCTTCGCGGTTTTTTCATAAATATTTTTTATTGTCAAAGCATCTTCGGCCATCATTGTTTTGCTTTCACAAATTATTGTTGGTTCAAGCCCAAGTTCAACCAGCGCCTCGGCAAGCGGATCAAAGTTCGGGCCATACACTTTGTCATCATAATTTAAATGGCGAATTTCGCCTTTTGCGCCATATTCGATCTTTGAAAAATGGATATGGCAATTTTTAGTACGTTCAAAACCAAGTTTTGCAATGCAGTACGAAAAAATTTCCAAATAATTTTCTTTGCATGTCAACCCACCTTGCGTGATGCAATTGATATGCCCAAAATCAAATGTTGGCACAAGGTTTTCGTGCAAGGTGCAAAGGTCAATAATTTCCTTATAACTGCCGATTTGAAGAGGTTTTCCCATTGTTTCTGGGCAAAGGTAAAGCCCTTTATGTTCGCCATCAAAATCAAGGCGAGCAAGAAGTTCTTTAAGCCGCGTTTTTGCAAGGGTCAGCGCCTCACCGCGCCCAAGTTTTCCCTGTGAAGCAACATGAAAAACCAAATGCTTGCCTTGCATTGCACGCAAAAGTTGCAAACCTTTTGTAATATATCCAAAAGATTTTTCCTTCATAACATCATCCGGATTGGCAAGGTTGATATAATATGGAGCATGAATGCTGACAACCACACCATTTTCCTGCGCGGCCTTGCCAAGGGCTTCGGCAGTTTTCAAACTCATGGTATACCCCCTGCCAAAGGAATATTCATAGGCATTGAGCCCCAAAGATTTAAGCCATGCAGGGGCCTGCAAACTTGTTTTGTTGCCTGCACTATAAAAAATTTGACTGTTGCCAGATGGACCGAATCTTATCATTTTCCCTCCTTATCAAGCGCATGAATCAAAGCGTTTCCCGCCTTGATTTCTTCAAGGGTTTGCGCTGAAGCAAGGGTGAACCCGCAAGCATAAGTGCGGCGAATGCAAATTGTTGTGGCAACCGTGCCAAGCGCGGCGGCAATATCCCGCCCAAGCGCCCGAACATAAAACCCACTTGAACATCTTATGTTTATGCCAAATGTGTTTGGCTTGATTTGCCCCACAAATTCAAGTTTAAAAACCTCAACCTCTTTTGGCTTTAACTCAACTTCTTTGCCAGCGCGCGCCAAATCACACGCCTTCTTCCCGTCTATTTTTTTTGCAGAATAAACGGGCGGCATTTGCAAAATTTTGCCCATAAACTTTGGCAAAACTGCCTTAATTTGCTCCTCAGTTACGCACACATTTGGATCAGTTTTCAAAACCGCGCCTTCCAAATCCAAAGTGTCGGTTTCATAACCAAATTCATATTCGGCATAATATTCTTTTTCATGTTTCAAAAAATGATCAAACATTTTGGTGCCTTTGCCAACGCCAACCACCAAAACGCCGCTTGCCAAAGGATCAAGCGTGCCCATGTGTCCGGCTTTTTTTGCGCCCACCGCGCGTGCGGCAATCTTCACTGCCAAAAAAGACGACAAACCCGAAGGTTTGTCAATCACAATAAGTCCATCGCTAATTTTTTTCTCCATCATTTTCCTCTTCCAAAGGTGTGATATTAAGCGTTTCCAAAATTTTATTGATGTTTTCTTCGTGGAATGCGCCGTCATCAAGCGCAAAAACCAGGTTTGGGACATTGCGAAGCTGCAAGTTCTCTGCCAAAAGACGCTTGATATATCCCGAAGATTTTTGCAAAAGTTTTAAGATTTCCTGGCGGGTTTTAAGGTCTTTTTCATAAATGCTTACGCGCGCTTTCACGCTTGTGAAATCAGGACTGGTTTTAACATTTGTGACAGAAATCAAGGTTTGAAGTCGGGGATCAGAATGATCATTTTTTATAATTTCCGCAAGTTCCCTTTGGATTTCAGCATCAGCCCGAAGCATACGATTGTTCATAAAATCCTCCTATTTTCTTTTAATTGGCACAAGTTCATAACATTCGATAATGTCGCCTTCTTTAAGGTCTGGAATATCAGCAAGTTTGATACCGCATTCAAAGCCGGTGTTCACTTCCGCTTTATCATCTTTCACAATTTTAAGTGCAGAAATTTCTGTGTCGGCAACAACTTCGCCATCGCGAATAAGACGTCCCATTGCACCACGAATAATTTTGCCGTCTTTCACATAGCTTCCTGCCACAAGGCCATAAGTTGAAAGCTTAAACACAACGCGCACTTCCGCGTGCCCTGCAACCACTTGTTCATACTTCACAGTCATCATTCCGTTGATTGCATCGGTCAGTTCTTCAACACATTCATAAATAACGTTATAGTTTTTGATTTCAACCTTCATTTTATCAGCCGCACTTTGAATTTTTGGCAAAACCTTTAGGTTAAAGTTTACAATGATTGCGCCGCTGGCCTGTGCAAGGACAAGATCTGATTCTGTTACGGCGCCAACTGCGCTGTGAATGCACACAACACGCACTTCTTCGTTTTCAATGCTGGTCAATGTTTGTTTAAGGGCTTCCACACTGCCTTGAACATCGGCCTTGATAATAATATTCAAAGATTTCAATTTGCCTTGGTTCACTTTATTCATAAAGTCATCTAAGCTTACACCAGATGTGCGTTTTGATTGGTCTTCCTTGATCTTATTTTTGCGTTCAGAGATAACATTTTTTGAAAGTTTTTCATCAACCGCAAAAACTTGATCGCCAGAGAACGGAACATCGTTGAACCCAAGCACAGCCACAGGTGTTGAAGGTGTGGCAGTTTTAACAGATTTGCCGTTTTCATCAAACATTGCCTTGACCTTACCAAATGTAAGCCCAGACATAATGTTGTCACCAACCTTAAGTGTGCCGCTTTGCACCAACACGGTGGCAATTGGACCACGATTTTTATCAAGTTCGGCCTCGATCACAACACCTGTTGCCATTTTGTTTGGATTTGCCTTAAGGTCTTCCATTTCGGCAACAAGCAAAATGCTTTCAATAAGTTTATCAATGCCAACGCCAGTTTTTGCTGAAAGCGGAACCAAAATTGCTTCGCCGCCCCATTCTTCCGGCAACACACCATTTTCCGCAAGTCCAGACTTCACGCGGTCGATATTTGCCTCTGGTTTATCCATTTTGTTGACTGCAACAATGATTGGCACATTTGCCGCCTTGATATGGCTGATTGCCTCAACAGTTTGTGGCATAATGCCGTCATCTGCCGCAACAACCAAGATTGCAATATCAGTTACATCCGCCCCGCGCGCACGCATTGCAGTGAATGCCGCATGGCCAGGGGTGTCAATAAATGTGATTTTTTCGCCATTTGTGGAGATTGAATATGCACCAATTTTTTGCGTGATGCCGCCGGCTTCGCCGCTTGCAACACTGGTTTTACGAATGGCATCCAGCAAACTTGTTTTACCATGGTCAACATGGCCCATAACTGTTACAACCGGTGGGCGGCGAACTGCGTTCACATCTTCTTCTTTATGGGTTTCGTCCAAAAGTTTTTCTTCAAAAGTTTGTTCAACTTTTTGTTCAAGCATAACACCAAGGTCTGTTGCCACAAGCTCTGCAGTGTCAAAATCAATGCTTGAATTAATGGTTGCCATCACGCCCAAAAGCATAAGTTTTTTGATGATTTCGCCTGCTGGCTTACCAATTTTTTCACTTAAGGTTTTCACTGTCACAGAATCACCAGTGATCACCGCACTTGTAACTTGTGGGGCAACAAAAACATCGGCTTTCTTTTTTGGTTTTGCAAGTTTGCGAATTGTGACACGTTCTTCGTTATTGATATCAAGGTCAATAAATCCGCGGCGCACTTGCATTCTGCGATTTTGCATTGGGCGACGATCATCACGATTTTTATTGAAACCTGATTTGTTTTTGTTGCCAAAATTGCTGCGCTCTTGCTGAACAATTATTGGCTCAGCAGGTGCAGGGGCAAATTTTTTGAACTTGTTTTCTTTTGTGCTGGCAAAAGCCGGGCGATTGCCAGGTTTGAAATTGTTGTTTGGACGGTTTTGATTATTTCCCCCAAACTGTGGGCGCTGGCCCGGGGTGAACGGACGGCGCTGTTGATCATTTTGTGGGCGATTAAAACGATTTTGCGGGCGATCTGAAGGATTGAAAGTGCGTTTTTGATCAAACTTTTGATTTTGATGATTGTCAAAAGACCTGAATTTGTTTTGCGGGCGTGAAAAAGGAGATTTCTGTTCTTGACGCGCAGGTTTTTTTTGTGGGATATTTTGAACTTGCTGCTTAAAAAGTTCGCGCTCTGCAAGTTTTTGTTGTTCTTTCTTTTTAATTTCCTCTTGGCGGGCTTTTTCCGCGGCAAGTTCTTGGGCTTTGGCCGCTGCCTGAGCCGCCTGAACTTTTGCAAGTTCGGCTTCTTTTTGATTGGAAACAGATTTTTCTTTCAGTTTACCATTAAAGGCATTAGAAAGATTATCCGCCTTTGAGATGTTTTCGCGGACACTGCGCAAAAGCGTCAGGATTTCCCCACTGCTTTGTAAATTATAAATGGCTTTCAGGTTATTCAAGGTGCCACCCTTTTTTTGTGTTTGGTTTGTCAAGTACTATTCTTCTCCTTTTATTTCACTGTAGATACTTTTTGGAACTTCGCATTTAAAGGCGCGATTAAGCGCACGCGATTTTTCAAGTTTTGCAAGGCACAGGGGGTTTTTGCACACGTATGCGCCGCGCCCAGCCGCCTTGAAAGTGTAATCAACAAAGATTTCACCATTTTTGTTTTTCACCACACGCGCAAGCATTGGTTTTTCAAACCGCCCCCTGCACACGCAGCACATTCTTTCAGGAATTTTCTTCATTTTCACCCTTACCCTTTTTGCATATTATTCTATGTCGTCAAAGCCGTCAAAATCTGTGATTTCGTTTTGGCGGGCAAGTTCTTCAAGGCGCGCTTCATCATCTGCTTGTTTTGAAAGCGATTTTGAAACCTCGCTTTCTGGCTTGATGTCAATCTTCCAACCCGTAAGGCGTGATGCCAAACGAACATTTTGTCCACCTTTGCCAATTGCAAGTGAAAGTTGATTATCCGGAACCACAACGCGTGAAGCGCGCAAACTTTCATTGGTTTCAACGCTTAACACACTGGCAGGGCTTAATGCGCTTGCGATATATTCCAAAATATCGTCTGTGTAAGGAACAAGATCAACCTTTTCACCATTAAGTTCTGCACTGATGGTGTTGATTCTTTGGCCGCGCATTCCCACGCACGCGCCAAGTGCGTCAACATTTGGCTTTTCGCTATATACGGCAACCTTGCAACGCTTTCCCGCATCGCGGGCAATGCTTTTTACAATCACTTCGCCGCTTTGTACTTCAGGGATTTCAAGTTCAAAAAGTTTATGCACAAAACCAACATTGCTTCTTGAAACCTGAATTTGCAAACCTGAATATCCATCCTTAATGCGCTTCACATACACTTTGATGCGTTCGCCAACAACATATTTTTCATTTGGAATTTGATCTTTTTCCAAAAGCACACCTTCTGTGTGACTGCCGGCAATCTGAACATATACGATGTTTTGATCAATACGCTTAATGATTGCGGTGAGAAGCTCATCTTCTTTTTCACTCATTTCACTGGTGGCAATTTGGCGTTCAAGTTCTTTAAGGCGCTGCATAACCACTTGTTGAGCAGTTTGCGCAGCGATGCGGCCAAATTCCTTGGTGCTTTCTTCTTGCAAAATTGTGTCGCCTGCTTTGTAAGACGATTTAATTTTCTTGGCCTCTTCCACAGAAATTTGTTTATCTTCATCTTCAACTTCTTCAACCACGGTTTTATAGCTGTATATCTTGATTGTGTTTTTTTCTGGGTTGAGTTTCACCAATGCACTTTTTGCCTCTCCATACATTTTTTTGTATGCTGATGCAAGCGCGGTTTCAAGTGTTTCAATGAATTGTTCTTTGTTTATTTTCTTTTCACTTTCAAGTTCGTCAAGCGCCTGAAAGAAATCTTTATTAATCATTTTTTCACCCCTTTGATTGCTTTATTTAAGAATAAGAGTGGGCCAAACGGTCCACTCCTACACTTCAAGTATCTTTATCTTATCACAAAAAATGCATTTTGGCAAGGTTTTTTCAAAAAAACATCAAAAAAATAT
>JAFVTB010000025.1 GCA_017503445.1 Clostridia bacterium | reverse complement strand
TTTTGATATCCCCAATAACTTTTTGCGGCTTGGATAAATATTCTTGCTTACTAAACCACATATACCGCGGGATTGGGAAATTGTTTGCTTCAAAAATTTGCTTCATAAAAATTTTGTCCATACAAATGGCAGAAGACGCCACCCCGCTTGATGTGTGCGGAATGTTTGACAGTTCCAAAAGCCCTTGAAGCGTGCCATCTTCGTCATTTGTGCCATGACAAGCGATTATGGCGCAATCAACCTTGCAAACGGGCTTTGATTTAAATTTTCCTTCCATAAACAAAACATTTTCGCCTGCTTTTAAAAACACTTGTGGCGATATGGAGTATTGAAAGTCAATAAAGTCCTTTGGCGCAGTTTGTTTTTTTGCCCAAAACCATTTGTTGAACTTGTTGATATAAATTGGAAAGATGTTATACTTTGTGGCATCAAGATTTGCGCGCACCTGCATCGCGGTGATGATTGAAATATCGTGTTCGGCACTTTTGCCACCAAACAGCAAAATAATATTTTTCATAAAAAACCCCTTTTGAAGATGTATGCGAAAACTGGAGTTTTTGTGTTAGTTTTCTAAGATTTTAAGAGGGCGGGGCGCGGAAAAGGCGGCGGAAAATTCCGCCGCCTTTAAAAGCCCGCCGCTGGCGGGCTTTGCAAAGTGCCCAACGGGGCACTTTGCCCGCGCCCCGCACCCCAAAAATTTAATCACTAAAAAATAATTTTTTATTTGTTTTTTAATTTTTTTCTTATCAAATTCTTCTCTCGGCCATTTCCGCTTGGCACATAATATATGCGATTTTTCAGCGCGTTTGGCAAATACTGCTGCTTCACATACCCCCCAAACTCATGCGGATATTTATACTTTGCACCCGGGTGATTAATATCCGGGTGATTTTTCAAATGCGCAGGCACAGCATCATTTGGCGAACTTTCCGCATCAGCTTTGGCCGCATTCATTGCAACAATCACACTGTTGGATTTTTCTGCCTCGCAAGCATAAATAATCGCGTGTGAAAGTGGAATCATTCCTTCCGGATATCCAATTTTTTCCATTGCAGTCAGCGCGCTGGTTGCCAAAAGCAGCGCATTGCTGTCCGCCATACCGATATCTTCACTGCAATGCACAACCAATCGGCGGGCGATAATCATTGGGTCAATGCCCGCAAGCACCAATCTTTGGCTGTAATAAAGCGCGGCATCGGCATCGCTTCCCCGAATTGACTTACAAAACGCCGAAAGCATATCATAAAATCCCGTTTCATCAACTGAAAGCGCCTTTTTCCCGATTGACTGCGCCGCAACATCTTTGGTTATCACAATATTTTGATTTTCATCAAATGGTGTTGTCAATGCGGCAAGTTCAAGCGCATTAAGCGCGCTTCGCACATCACCCGCGCACACAAATGCAAGGTGCTTAATTGCATCATCTTCCACCACAAGCGGAAAATCACCAAGCCCGTTTTCTTTGTCAACAACTGCACGCTTAAGCGCCTTTTCAACATCGCGGCTTTGCACAGGTTTGAACTCAAACACCCGGCAACGGCTTACAATCGCACGCGTCATTGATGTGTAGGGATTTTCGGTGGTTGAACCGATGAAAATTATGCTTCCGTCTTCAATGGCCTCCAACACACAATCGCTTTGTGATTTACTCCAGCGATGGCATTCATCAAGCAGAAGATATGTCTGCGTGCCAAACATTGCCTTTTCTTGGCGGGCGCGCTCAATCACCGCCTTGGCATCAGCCACCCCGCTTGACACCGCGTTCAGTTTTTCAAACCGCCCATTCAAAAGATTTGCCACAATGTGTGCAAGTGTGGTTTTGCCCGTTCCCGGCGGGCCATAAAAAATCACACTGCCCAAACTTCCAATTTCAATGGCGCGGCGCAAAAGTTGCCCACCCCCCACAATGTGTGTTTGGCCAACAAATTCATCAAAATTTTTGGGGCGCATACGCTCTGCCAGCGGCACCCGTTTTTTTGTTTCCATAAAGTTATTTTATCACACAAATTCCAAATTGTAAACTATGAAAAAACATCAACCACATCAATCTTTTCAAACGCATCATTTGCAAGGGTTTTGCAACCGCGATATTCCACGCCGCCCACAACAATTTTGGGCGCACCCGCGCAAAAATTGATGGTTTTTATTTTGCCACGAAAAAGCATTTCAAAGCTTAAATTTTGCAAATTTTCCCCACCAAAAATCACACAATTTTTTTCCCTTTTCACAAGCGCATTTTTGATTTTTAAATACGCCAAATTTGCAGGCAAAATTTTTTGCGCGCCGCCAAAAATTTTTG
>JAFVTB010000024.1 GCA_017503445.1 Clostridia bacterium | reverse complement strand
GTGTCATTCACATTAAGTTTGATTGCAGAAGAGTGTTCTGACGCCAAAGTGATGTTTTCTTTGTTGGCAATGAAATAATATGCCGTGAAGCCAAGAAAAAGCGCCACAATCACAACAACGCAACGCATAAAGAATCTTTTCATATTTCCTCCTGTTGTTTTCCCTGACAATATTTGTCAATACATATCTTATCATATTTTTGCAATTTGTCAAGGGGGCAATTTTTTTCTTTTTATGTTGTAATATTATTTTAATATATACTCTACGTCTAAATCAAATTTTTTGCGTGACAAATAATTTGCACTGCTTGACATCAGCGCGATTATTGTTTATTATTGTTATATGTTAAATATTGAAAATTTGAATTTGAAAATTGACAACCAATTTGTTTTGCAAAACATAACTTTTTCTGCAAAACCAGGCGAAATCACGGTGATAACCGGTGCAAACGGCAGCGGCAAAACCACGCTTTTGAAAGCAATTGCCGGAATTTGCAATATTTCAAGCGGCAAAATTTTTTTTGGCGATGTCAACATAACCGCACACACAATCACCCAGCGCGCAAACGAAGGGCTTTCAATTGCATTCCAGCATCCTGCACTTTTTAAAGGCATCACAGTGCAAAATCTTTTGGAAATTGCCAACAAAAACGCTAAAAACCTTGATGTTGCATGCGCTTTTTTAAGCCAAGTGGGGCTTTGCGCAAGGGATTATATTAACCGTGAATTCACGAGCACCTTAAGCGGCGGTGAACGCAAGCGCATTGAACTTGCACTTCTGCTTGCAAAAGGCGGGGCCATCAACCTTTTTGATGAACCCGAAAGCGGAATTGATATGTGGAGTTTTGATGACCTTGCCAAAATTTTTGAAACGCTTAAAGAACAAAAAAAGGTGGTTTTGATTGTCAGCCATAATCAAAAAATCATTGAAAAAGCTGACAACTTGATTGTGTTCGACAAGGGACAAATCATCAAAATGGGCGCACCAAAAGATGTGCTTGAACATATCAAACAAGGTGCTTGCACAAAACTTGCACAAGGAGGGCAAAATGCTTAATGATTTGCAAAAAAGTTTGATGGAAAAAGTGAGTGGCCTTCACGATATTCCACAAGGCGCAGTGGCCCTGCGGGTGAATGGGGAAACAAAATATTATTCTGGCACAAAACAAATCCAGATTGTTAAAAGGCAAGATGGCAATGGCTTCACCGCAAACATTATGGCAGACACCAAAGGCAAAAGTTTGCATGTGCCGGCGCTTATCGACACCGAAAACATCAACGAAGATGTTGTCAACACATTTAATGTTGGCCAAAACAGTGATGTTGTGATTGTTGCAGGTTGCGGCATTCATAATAACGGCAAAAAACAATCTTCCCACAACGGAAAACATGTTTTTATGATTGGGGAAAATTGCCATGTGAAATATATTGAACGCCATTTTGCAGAAGGCAACAGCCATAAACAAATGTCACCACGAACAGAAATTTTTTTAGGCAAAAACAGCGTGCTGGAAATTGAAACCACACAATTTGAAGGTGTGGATCTTTCAGAGCGCCTTACCAATGCAAGTCTTCAAGATGGTGCAAAACTTTATGTCAAGGAAAAGGTTGTTACAAGTGGCAATCAACACGCAGACTCAACCATCGCGGTGATGCTTAAGGGAAAGAATGCCCGTGCGCATGTGATCAGCCGCAGTGTGGCAAAAGACACATCAACACAATGCTTTTTAAGTTCGCTTATTGGGATGAACGAATGCTTTGGACGAATTGAGTGTGATGCAATTGTGCTGGACAGGGCGGCAGTTTCCTCTGCACCAACAATTTTTGCCAAAGACCAAAAGGCAAGTCTTACCCACGAAGCCCAAGTTGGCAGAATTGCAAACGAACAACTTACAAAACTTATGACGCTTGGGCTTACACAAGAAGAAGCAGAACAAAAAATCCTTGAGGGATTTATGAATTCTTAAAACACCGTATGGTGTTTTTTTAAAAAATAAAAAAAATATTTTTATTAAAATAAAATCGTTTTTTGTTTATTTTTTGTTATTTTTTTTATTTTTTTATAATTATTTTTTTGATTTTAAATAAAAAAATAACCGATTTTCGGTTATCCAATTTCTTTTTGTTTGTTTTCTTTTTTTGTGGATTTTTTACCCAATTTTGCCATGGCTTTTTTCAAATTCACTTTGTTTTCTTTGCCCATAAGCAGACGAAAAATGTTTTTGCGATGCATAAAGAAACAAAGGAAGAACATAACAAAAAGAATCAGCCGAAGCACAAGGGCAATTTCAAAGGCATAATCCATTGCGGTGATGCGAAACGCCTCAAGCATCGTCATTGCGGTGATAAGAAGGAATGAGCCAAACGATGCGTAATCAAAAATGCAAAGATAGATAAAAACCCCCACAACAACAATCAATGTTTCAATCGGACGCGCAACCAAAAAGATGCCAAGCATGCATGCCACGCCTTTGCCGCCTTTGAATTTGTAAACCACAGGAAAGTTGTGTCCCAAAATTGCACCAAGGCCGCCAATATAAAGCCCAACATATGCCATGCCGCCGCCTGCTGTGCCGCCAAAAGCCAAAAAGCCCACAAGTGATGGCAGTGCGCCCTTCAGTGCATCAAGCACCAGCGTGAGTGCACCTTTTTTTATGCCAAAGTTGCGCAGCATATTCATTGTGCCGGGATTGCCACTTCCAAGTTTTGTGATATCACTGTTTTGTTTTTTGGAAATTATACGGGCAAAACTGAAATTGCCAATCATATAGCCGCCCAAAAACAAAAGCACCAGCCAAAAAATGGTCATTTATTTTTCCCCCTTCCCTTTCACAATAAGATCAATTGGTGTGCCAGAAAAATCCACAGCATTTCTTATGCAATTTTCAAGATAACGTTGATATGAAAAGTGCATTGCATTGGCATCATTCACAAAAAACACAAAAGTTGGTGGGTTTGTGGATGGCTGCGTAACATATTTTATTTTCAGGCGCTTGCCATTATGAAAAGGTGGCTCATTGGCCAAAACGGCATTTGCCAAAATTTCATTAAGGGTGCCGGTTGAAATGCGGCGGCTGGCGTTTTCGTGGCTTTTAAGCACATCGGGCATAATTTCACCAAAGCGTTTGCCCGTAAGCGCGGACAAGAACAGCACGCGGAAATATGACATAAACTTCAATTTTTCCTGCAAAATTTTGGTGTATTTCACCGTTGAATGGTTGTCTTTTGCCACCTTATCCCATTTATTCATAATGATAACGCTTGGCTTTTTTGCCTCATGAACATAGCCGGCGATGCGCACATCTTGTTCGGATATTTCTTCACTGGCATCAAAAACGATAAGCACCACATCGGCGCGTTCAATCGCATCCATAGATCGAATAACCGAATAACTTTCCACGCTTTCAAGGGCCACTGCGCGCTTTCTGCGCAAGCCCGCAGTGTCAATAATGGTGAAATCTTTGCCATTATATTTAAAATCTGTGTCGATTGCATCGCGCGTTGTGCCTGCAATGTTTGAAACAACAACGCGATCTTCCCTCAAAATGCGATTAACGATTGAACTTTTGCCCGCATTTGGGCGGCCAACAACGGCAATTTTCAGTTTGCCATCATCTTCCGCGGCTTCGTTATTGGCAGGCAAAGATGACACAACCTCGTCCAAAAGTTCGCCAAGCCCTTTGGCCTGTTTCACTGAAATTGCAAACGGCTGACCAAGCCCAAGTTCATAGAAATCAAAAGTGTTTTCAACTTCAAACTTGTCAAGCTTATTCACCGCCAAAACAATTGGTTTATGGCTGCGGCGAAGGAAATCTGCAATTTCTTGGTCATTTTGCGTAACGCCTTCGCGCCCATCAACCATAAAAACAATCACATCGGCAAGTTCAATGGCGGTTTGCGCTTGGCGAAAAATGTTTTCTTGAAACGCATCTTCGCTTTGGCTGTCCAGCCCGCCCGTGTCCACAAGCGTGAAATAATGCCCGCACCAATCGGCATCGGCATACACACGATCGCGCGTTACGCCTGCTTCCGGCGATACAATGCTTATGCGTTTACCCACAATATAATTAAAAAATGAACTTTTGCCAACATTTGGCCTGCCAACAATGGCAACAAGTGGTTTTTTCATCATAAAATCCTTTTACATTTTATCATAACATAACCCACCAAAAATAGCAAACACTTTATTTATAGTTGTATATTTATCAGATTATTATTTGCCTTTCATAAGATAAAAAAAAACCATTTCTTGGGTTTTTTAATTATTCTTCTTCAACATAGTAGCTGCCTGAATGTTGTGTTGCAGGAAAGCGTTTGCCTGCTTCAAGATAAAGGCTGCCGCCGTTATTACCTTCTGCATCATAAGCAACATATGTTGCAGATTTTGGAACCACTTCACCAGGTTTCCATTGTTTTGTTTCTACCATTATGAACCTCCAACATTAGTGTGTGCAAGGTTCAAAAAATTATTCTGGCAGGGCATGTTGTTTTTTGTGAAGCATTAAAAAATCTGCTAAAAAATTAGAACCACGAAAGCATTAAAAAATCGCCAAAAAATTTCCCAGTTACCTCTATTAGAACCACGAAAGCATTAAAAAATCTGCAAAAAATTTCCCAGTTGTCTCTATTAGAACAACAAACGCCTTAGTTTTGATAAGATTTTAAGAATTTTTTAAAGCGAAAAGGTTGCCGTCAAAGTGGGGCTTTGTCGGCGTTCTTTTCGTGAAAAAAAAACTTAAAAGATATCAAAAATAAGGATGAAAAGACCGCCACGCTTGCGCGTGGCGGAATTAACATTCATCATAAACTAAATAAAATAGGGTTTAAAAATTAACTCGCTTATATCACCACCTTTTAATTGAAAAATTTTAATTAAAAAGTGTGATTAGAGTTGTAACACAAATGCGGGGCGATAGGCGATCACAGTTGAATAGTTTGTTGCTGAATAAGAAAGTCTAAAATGATAAGCTTTTGTACCTCCATAGTTAGAATGACTTCCAG
>JAFVTB010000023.1 GCA_017503445.1 Clostridia bacterium | reverse complement strand
TCACAGCTTGACAGCAAATATGGTGAACAAGATGCCAAAACAATCATCGGCAACTGCCCAATCCAAATTTATATCGGAACAGACGACCAAAAAACCAAGGAAGAATTTTCAAAGATGTGTGGCGAGCAATCTTTGGAACTTGAACAAACCACTGAAAGCAAGTCTGACAAGAAAGACCAGGGCAAGTCAACAACCACTTCAAAGCAGGTTGTAACGCGCCCACTTATCGGCCCGTATGAACTTGGGCAGCTTCCAACAGGCACATGTATTGTAAAAATCTTCCAAAATGACCCAATTAAAACCCCGTTTACAAGGATTGATAAAATTCCTGAATTTGACACCACAATTTTGGAAGATGAATACTTCCCAAGCCGTCCATTTGATGAAGAGGCAATATATTATGATGTTCACAATCGCAACAAGATAATTTTGAAACCAAAGGGCGGGTTTGACCCTTTTGATTTCTAAAATTTTCACCACTTGATTTTAAAAAAGTTATTTACAAAACGCAAATTTTATGATAAACTAGGGGCAATCAACAGAAAGCATCTTATGGCGCTTTGCCAAAGCACTTTTTGTTGTTGTCCTTTTGATAAGGAGAACAAAATGATTGATAAAAATCAATGCATAATGTGCGGTGCGTGCGTAAGCGCATGCCCACACGGTGCAATCACTTTTGGGGAAGATGGATATCCACAAATCAACCCACAACTTTGCACCAAATGTGGCACTTGCCAGGCCATTTGCCCGGTTTGTGCAATTGATATTGAAAATTAAGGAGAAGCAACTTGGAAAAAGCAATTTTGATTGAACTTCTGCCCACAGGGCTTAAAATGACCACAGAAAAACTTATGGGCGGCGCATTCCATAAAAAAATTGACGAAATCACCGACACAATTCGTTTTGATGAAGATTATTATGAAACCGGAAATATCTCTGATGAAAAATTAAGCGAATGTGTGAAAATTCTTTCAAACTACAGGACTTTGGCAGAAGCCAAAGGCGCAACAAAAATCTATGCCTATGCTTCGTCAATGTTCCAAGAAGTGCGCAATTCAAAAAAGTTTATCGATGACATCTTTAAGAAAACAAACATTTTTTTCAATGTGCTTTCAACGGAAGAAGAGCTTCGCCTTGTATACAACGCAATGATTGGCACAATCGAAACATCAAAAGGTGTGATTTTGCAGGTCAATCCCCATAACACATACATTATGAACTTTGCAAAGCGCAGTCTTATGACAACCTTTGTCTTGCCGTTTGGGTCAAACAGTTTGGCGCATAAATTTGGCTGTGATGAAAATGCAAATGCCGCTGAAACAGCAGCAAAAATGATTGCATTTGTGCGCGCAGAGATTCAAAAAGCAAATGTTCGGTGGGAAGAATTTGATGAAGTGCGTTTTGTTGGCACAGGTTCATTATTCCTTAGTGTTGCAAAGCTTGCCCGCAAAATGACACATTATTCTTTGGATGTTGCAAACAATTATTTCCTCAGCAAACAACGCATTGATAAAGCTTTTGAACTTCTTTTGCAACAGGGCTTTAATCGTACAAAGCGCCTTGCCAATATTTCTTCAGAACGCCTTGATAATCTTATCAGTGGCGTTGCAATCATCAAGGCATTTTATGAAGAAAAACCTGAAGCTGAAGAATTCAATATCGCTTCTCGTGGTGTAACAGATGCACTTGTTTCAACAAAGATTGTGCGCGAAAGCGCCTGCGATGGCACGCCGAATGACCTTTTGGAAGTTTCTTTGAAAAACATAAGATATTATTTCCCGGTTGATGAATCAAATGCGGACAATGTGTATACACTTACGTTTGAACTTTTCCATCAAATGTCAATTGTGCATAAACTCACCCGTAAGCATGTGAAAGCATTGAAAATTGCTGCATATCTTTATGATTGCGGAAAACGCATCAATTTTGAAAATCACTCAAAACACAGCCGTGAAATCATCTTGAATGCTGACATTATGAACGTGAATCACAAAGATTTGATTATCGCCGCGTTTGCATGTCAACTTCAAAATTTGGATAATTTCAGCTTGTCTGAATGGATAAGATATAAAGACATCGTTGATGAGGACGACCTTGTTTGTGCGCGAAAAATTGGCGGGCTGATCGCACTTGCCGCCGCTTTGGATGCTGGCAAGCAAAACAGGATTAAGGAAATCAGTTGCGATCTTTTGGGTGATATTGTGATTATCAAATGCAAGGCCGATAACGATCCAAGTTATGAAATTTTTGAAGCGAACAAACTTAATGGTGTATTCAAGAAGGTGTTCAATAAGACATATCAAATTATGTAAAAAAAATCCCAATGGGGATTTTTTTTTATTGCGCTGCCATCCAATCGGCATAGATGCCATAGCCCTTTGTGGGGTCGGAAACAAAAACATGGGTTGTGGCGCCCACAAGTTTGCCATTTTGGATGATTGGGCTGCC
>JAFVTB010000022.1 GCA_017503445.1 Clostridia bacterium | reverse complement strand
GTATGGAAGTCTTTCCGCAAGCAAAGCAATGAATTCACCATTACTTGGTCGATCAGACTGGTTATAGATATCCACCCCAAAAATAAGATTTAAAACTGCAATTTTGTTTTTGCCCCAAGCAATATCAATTGCATGGCGGATGGCGCGCTCTACATTTGCCGCTTTGGTTGCCATTTCAAGTGCAATTCTTTGATAAAGCATTTTTGTGATATTCATCACAGCTTCAGGATTTTCAACCGCAATTTCGACAGCGCGAATAAGATATTTTGCACCAGCAACATTATAGGGGATGCCAATTTGCAAAAGCGTGTTTGAGGTTGCAAACCTGAGATTATTATTTTTGATCATCATATTTCTCCTTTGTACAGTATAATAATACACTCTTTTGTACAAATTGTCAAACAAAAAATAAAAAAATCTTCAAAATTTGTCAACATTTCAACAAACCAAGAAGATATTCTTCATCAAGATCTGATGTTTTTTGCTTGTGGGCATAAAGTGCATCTTCGCGTTTTTTGATTTTTTCTTCAATTTCAAGAAGTGGCTGTTTAAAACGCGCCTGCAATTTTTGAAAAGAAGCATTGTTTTTGCGGCTGAAATGCTTTTCCACACCGCGGAACGTGCGATAAAATTTTTCTTGCATAATTTCAAACTGGTCACACATACAAGTTTTCACAAATTGTGAAATTTGCATATATTCTTTTTCAAAATCATCCAAAGTTTTATGGATATCCAGCGCCAAAAAGTTATATGCCAGCGCGGCAAGGCGTTCATCTTTCATACATTCGGCAATGATATCAATTGCCATAAGCCCATCATTTTTCAAAAGGCGGCTTTTGTGAATGAAATCCGCATTTTCAAGAAGATCTTGTGCAAATTTTTGCGCGTTTGGAATATTGAATTTTGCAATTTTTGCAGCTTCGTCCTCAAATGCGTTTTCGCGCGCGCCAACGGCAGAAAATCCCGTATAAATTGGAAACTTTTCCAGGTTATACATCGTGCCCAAAAGCCCAATTGCAAGACATTTTTCATGGTCAAAGATTGGGCACATTGTCAGTTTACCATGCTTAATCTTGAACTCGGTGTTTTCTTGATGACGATCAACTTGGCAAAGGAAGAAATCTGTCAAAAGTTCGCGCTTAAGCTTAAATGCGATATCATCAAGGTCCACTTGAAAATTGCAATGCTCACAAAACCGCTGGATATTATAAAGCATATCTTCCAGTGAAATCATATATTCGCCCGGGTTTTCGCGGAAGGTGCGTTCAAAATCCTTAAGTGGGCTGCTTCCCTTACCCATAACGCGTTCATCTTTGATGTCATCATATTCAATCCCGTTGTCAAGACAATAGCAAAACAGCGCGATATCATAATACGAAAGTTGAAATTCGTGCTTACCGATATAATTTTTGCTTAAAACGCCCGCCTTCACACCCTCTGGGGTTTCCATTTCCACAAGATAATACATCAAATAATCTTCAGGTTTCAGCCCCACGCGTTCAAAAATATATGGCGCGACAACATCGCCAATATAAAGCTCCTTATTTGGTAAACGGGTTTTGAAATACCATTTTTCATTGCCCTTTTTCAGCCAAAGATGCTTAAATTTCTTAAAATTATAAATGCGCGCGGTTTCATCGCGTTCAAAATCGCCCATCAAAATCTTGTTTTTATGGAAAACTTCATAAACTTTCATATTCGCGCCCTCCTTAACTAAATTTTATCACAAAACCGCCACTTGTCAAGGGGTCAAAAAAAGACCAAGGGGCTTGCCCTTAGTCTTCAAAATTGACAGTTTGGATATCTTTAAAGGTGTTTTCATCAACGATGTCAAAAATGCGGTTTGCGGTGGTTTCCACAATTTCTTGGTCATGGCTGGCGAAAATCATTGCGCCCTTAAAGTTGATCATTCCTTTGTTAAGCGCGGTGATGCTT
>JAFVTB010000183.1 GCA_017503445.1 Clostridia bacterium | reverse complement strand
GTCCAATTCAAGGGTGCCGGCAAGCAATTTTTCTTGCGGGGTTAAAGCACCCGCAGAAGCGCTTAAACCCGCATGGTTATCGGCTAAAAACGCCCCCCCCCCCCCGAGGGTTGCCAGCACGCCAAACGCGGTTACGGCAGTCAAAAAACACGCCACGCCAAGGGTGAACACTCGTGGTTTTTTCATAATCTCAGTTACTCCTTTTCAATTAAAAATCTTTGAAAAATGATTGTTCAAAAATAACACCCAATCCGAGTCAAAATTTTCATAACAATCTTTCTAAACAATAATCCGTTAAGAAGGTGCCTGTGGCAAAACGCGTGTATTGCGGGCAGTTACAAACCCGGCAATCCTTGCCAAAACCTTATTAACACCCCCATTATATCAATGTGCAAAATGTTTTTGTTGATATATCTCAAATTGTGATAAAAAAATGCTTGCCGTATGACAAACATTTCATTTATTATGGTTTTATTTTTAAAACTTCAATATTTTCAAGGGCATCGGCGATAAGCGCATCGATATCCAAAGCTTGCTCTTGAATTTGGGAATTTTTGATGCTTGGCTTGATGATTGGGTTTTCCGGCAAAAACACCGTGCAACAATCTTCATAAGGCAAAATTGATGTGTTGTATGTGCCAATTTCTTCGGCAATTTTGATGATATCAATCTTGTCAAAGGCAATCAATGGCCGCATAACGGGGATTGTTTGCATAACGCTGTTGGTGTTGGTCAAACTTTCGATTGTTTGGCTTGCCACTTGGCCCAAATTTTCACCCGTTACAACAGTTTGAATTTTGTTATGCACGCAAAGGCGCTCGGCAATCCGAAACATTATTCGACGCATGATATTTATCATATAATTTGGGCTGCATTTTTGGTGGATTTGCTCTTGAATCCTGGTGAATGGCACCATATACACCGTGATCTCCCCGCCCGTATAGTTTGTGAGGATTTTTGCAAGGTCAAGCACTTTTTCGCGCGCTTGGATACTTGTGTAGGGATAACTGTGGAAATGAAGCGCGCTGAGTTTCAACCCGCGTTTTGCCATCATATAACCCGCAACAGGGCTGTCAATCCCACCTGAAAGCATCAAAAGCCCGCTTCCCGCACTGCCCACCGGCATGCCGCCAAGGCAATCAATTTTTTGCCAAAAAACATATGTTTTGCCGTGTTCACGAATATCAATGTTCAGTTCAATGTCATACCCCTGCATCTTCACCAAAAACCCGTCAAAGTTTTCCAGCACAAATTCGCCCATTTGGGCAGAAAATTCATCACTTGGCACAGGGAATTTTTTATCCGCGCGCTTGGTTTTCACCTTAAATGTTAAAGGTTTATGCGCGTGAATCATTGAAATGTCTTGCACAAGGTCCATAGCCGCGTCTTTGATATTTTCAATGCTGGTGTCCACTTCCCACGCGGGGCTGAGTGACACAAACCCAAACACTTTTTTGCATTTTTCAATCACTTGGCTGGTGATTCTTTGGTCATAATCGCTGACAAGATATCTTCCTGAAATTCTTGACACCTTGCAATCAATGCCCGCAAGCGATTTTTGCAGATTTTGAAACAAAATGTTTTCAAAAAAACTGCGGTTTTTCCCCTTAAGGTGGATTTCGCCATATCGCAACAAAATTACATTTTTCATCTTGTGTTTCTCCATAATTCATTGGCGCACTCCGCCAAAATTTTTGCGCCTTCAAGCGCATCTTCTTTGCTTGTGTATCTTGAAAAACTTATGCGCACATTGCCCAAAACTTCATCTTTGGAATATCCAATATTTTCCAAAACGCGGTTGCCCATTTTTTTTGAGCTGCACGCACTGCCTGTGCTTATCATAAGGCCTTTTTGATCGCACATATTT
>JAFVTB010000182.1 GCA_017503445.1 Clostridia bacterium | reverse complement strand
GTGCAAGCGGATTTTGAAGATATTTTTCAAGCGTTGCAATGTTTGCAATGCGCTTGTTTTCAACAAATGCGTGGGCGCTTATGCCAAAAGCAAGATATTCGCCCATTTGCCAATAATTAAGGTTATGCCTGCACTGCCGCCCGCGCAAAGCAAAGTTTGAAATTTCATACTGCATAAAGCCACAGTTTTCAAGCGTTTTTTGCGCAAAGTGATAATCATTAACCACTTCTTCATCACCCAAAACACTTGTTTTTCCGCTTTGCACCTCTTGAAAAAGCGGCGTGGCATTTTCAAGCTGAAGCATATACACAGAAATGTGCGAAACGCCAAGCGTTTTTGCCCGATGAACACTGGCAGAAAAGCACTTGCGGTTCAAGGAACTTGCACCCAAAATAAGGTCAATATTTATATTATCAAACCCCGCATGTTTTGCCATTTTAATGGCGCAAAAACCTTGCGCGGCGGTGTGTGTGCGCCCAAGTTTTTGAAGCACGACATCTTCAAAACTTTGCACGCCAAAACTTATGCGATTAAAACCAACCGCGCGAAGCATTTTCAACTTTTTAAGCTCAATTGCGTTGGGGTTGGCCTCCAAGGTGATTTCGGCATCTTCGGCAACATCAAATTTTGCCTTGATTTTTTCCAATGTTTGGCAAAGAAGCGCAGGATTTACAATGCTGGGCGTGCCGCCGCCAAAAAAAATTGTGGCAATGCGCCTTTTGTGCGGGCAGGCATCAATTTCTTGCCACAATGCTTTGAAATATTGGTTTTGCACATCGGCATTTTGCGGGCTGGAAACAAATGTGCAATATTTGCACTTTGACGCGCAAAAAGGAATGTGGATATAAATACCGGCATCAGTCATCTTCATCAATCCCCAAAATGCTCATAAACGCTTCGCTTGGCACTTGCACACTGCCGATTTGGCGCATACGCTTTTTGCCCGCCTTTTGCTTTTCAAGCAGTTTGCGTTTGCGGGAGATATCGCCGCCATAGCATTTTGCAAGCACATCTTTGCGCATTGCACTGATGGTTTCGCGGGCAATAACTTTTGACCCTATGCACGCCTGAATCGGCACTTCAAACAGTTGCCTTGGGATAATTTTTTTAAGTTTTTCGGCAATGCCACGACCACGCGCATACGCCTTGTCCTTATGCACAATAAGCGAAAGCGCATCGCACACTTCACCATTTAAAAGAATATCAAGCCGCACAAGGTTTGATTTTTCAAAGCCCGCAAGTTCATAATCCAAACTTGCATAGCCCTTTGTGCGCGATTTTAGTGCATCAAAAAATTCATAAATCATTTCGTTCAGCGGCATTTTATATTTCAAGTTCACGCGGCGGGCATCAATATACTGAAGGTCTTTATAATCCCCGCGTTTATCTTGGCAAAGTTCCATAATTGCGCCAACATATTCAGGTGGTGTGAAGACATTGAGGTTTACAATCGGCTCTTCCATAAAATCAATTTCTTGGGCTGGGGGCAGATTGCTTGGGTTTGAAACCTCCAAAATTTCACCATCGGTTTTATAAACCTTATAATTCACGCTTGGGGCGGTGGTGATAAGGTCAAGATTATATTCCCTTTCAAGGCGTTC
>JAFVTB010000181.1 GCA_017503445.1 Clostridia bacterium | reverse complement strand
TTAACTTTCCAGCAAGTTAAAATGCGCCAAAATGAAAACTTGACAAACAAAGTTTCAAACAAAAATTCAAAATCTTATTTGAATATTATTTGCAGCAACACCTTTACATATTTCAACTTGATTTGGGCAATAATTATTTTTGCATACATCTATGTGGGAAGTTTCAACAACCTTTTGTTTTCACTTATCATCATTGCAAACACGCTTATTGCCATAATCCAAGAATGTAAGGCCAAGCGCACGGTGGATAAACTTTCACTTGTCACCGCCCCCAAAGTGCAGGTGGTGCGAGGCGGCGAAATCCACACCGTGCAAAGTGAAGAGCTTGTTCTTGACGACATTGTGATTTTGGAAACGGGCAATCAAATCCCGGCAGACTGCATTTTGATTGATGGAATGGTTGAAGTGAACGAAAGTTTGCTGACAGGCGAATCAAACGCCATTAAAAAAACAAGCGGAACAAATTTGTTGGCGGGCAGTTTTGTTGTTTCAGGCACTTGCCGCGCACGCGTGGACAAGATTGCGGACGAAAGCTATATACAATCAATTGCCAAGGAAGCCAAAAAATTCAAAAACCCAAACAGCAACCTTTTTAACGACCTTAACAAAATCATCAAATACATCGGAATTGCAATTATCCCAATGGCAGTGATTTTGCTTTTAAACAACGCCGCCACATCAACCACGATTTCTGAAACCGTTGTGAAAACCTGCGGGGCGCTGACGGGTATGGTGCCGGCGGGTATGTTCCTTTTGGTGACGGTGGCACTTGCGGTGGGGGTGATAAAACTTTCCACAAAGAAAACCTTGGTGCAAGACCTTTACAGCATTGAAATGCTTGCGCGCACAAATGTTTTGTGCCTTGACAAAACAGGCACAATCACCGACGGCACAATGCAGGTGACAAGTGTTGATTATCTTGCCGATGTGGAAAATTTGGAAAAATATATTGAATCACACCTTATCATTCAAAACACAAACAACTCAACCGCTAGCGCCATGACAAAATATTTTGGAAGTGAACTCAGCTTTCCAGCCAAAGATGTTGTCAACTTTTCAAGCGAAAGAAAATATTCCGCCACCACATTTGAAAATTTTGGAACACTTATAGTTGGCGCGCCAGAATTTGTTTGCCAAAACATTTCAAACGAAATTAAAGAGAAAATTGATGCCCACATATTGGACACCAAGCGCGTGCTTATGGTTGCACGCGTGCAAGATGATGTGCCGCAAGAGCAGTGGCGCGAAAAATCAACCCCACTTGCCATCATTGCCATTGAAGACCAAATTCGCACAGATGCCATTGAAACAATCAATTGGTTCAAAGAAAACGGTGTGCAAATCAAAATTATCAGTGGCGACAACCCAATGACCGTCAGCGCCATTGCAAAACGCGTTGGGGTTGAAGGATATGACAAATGCGTTTCTTTGGAAGGGCTGAGTTTGCAAGAAGTTGCCGCAATGGCAGAAAACTTTACAATCTTTGGCCGCGTATCACCCGAACAAAAGCACCACATTGTGAAAACCCTTAAGGCAAAAGGATATGTGGTGGGCATGACGGGTGATGGCGTTAACGACACACTTGCACTTAAAGAGGCGGATTGCAGCGTGGCTATGGCCGACGGCAGCGATGTGGCAAGAAGTATTTCAAATCTTGTTTTGATGGATTCAAAATTTTCTTCGCTGCCAAGTGTGGTGAAAGAAGGACGGCAGGTCATCAACAACATTCAAAAATCATCAACACTGTTTTTGATGAAAACATTCTTCACCTTCCTTTTTGCGCTGTTTGTGATATTCATTCATGCGCAATATCCGTTTGAATCTGTTTCGCTTATCCTTTTGGAACTTTTTGTGATTGGCATTCCTTCGTTCATTTTGGCGTTGGAGCCAAATGAAAGGCGCATTGAAGGCGAATTTTTGGGAACGGTGCTGAAAAAGGCAATCCCAAGCGCACTTTTGATCTTTATCAATGTGGCGGTGGTGATGCTTTTGGGCAAATTTGGCGTGATTGGACCAGAAGAAACCGAAACCCTTGCAATCTTGGTGCTGACACTTACGGGCTTTTTAAACCTTGTGCGGCTTTGCTTTCCGCTTAACCTTTTGCGCGCAGCAACATTTGTTTTCAGTTTTGTCATGATTGCACTTTGCATAATCATTTTGCCGGGCTTTTTTGAACTTAACGCCCTGACCAGCACAGTGTGGCTTTGCCTTGGCATATTTGCAGCAATCACTGCCGCGCTTGAATTTGCGGTTGGGCCACTTGAAAAATTTATCAGCTTGATGTTTTCAAAAAAGAAAACCAAAAAGGTTATAAAAAAATAACTTTGAAAGTTTTATATTTCTATCCCACATTTGCATTTTGGCAAATTGGGATATTTTTTATTTGGATTTTGCGGCAAGAACAAAAAAATTGATTTTTTTGATTATTTAAAAATAACCATATCCACAAAATTGTGGAAAACCATTGTGGATATGTGGATAAGTTTTTTTGTGAAATGGCTGGCTTAAAGGGTGTTGAAATTTTGATGGTTTTTCACCCCAAATTTTGGGGGTGTTTTTTGGGGTGAAATTTTTTCGCTTTTACAGCAATAAAGTATGGCATGTTTTTTGGGGTTTTCAGCCCGTTTTATGGTATTTTACGTTAAATTAATTATTATCAGTAATAACGTACGCCCACGGGTGCGCGCACAGGCGCGCGCTTTCTTACTTCCTTATTTATTTTTTAAAATATTATTAATATTATTATTATTATGGGCTGTGGAAATGTGGATAACTTTTTGCAAAAATCAATATATTGTTGCTTGTGCTGCCAATATATACGACATGTTGTGGTTTTTGACCAATTTTTCGTTGAGCGGATTGTGGATAACTCTGTGGATAACTCGAAAGTTATCCACATTTCCACATTTTCACTGTGGATAACTTTTTTTGAAAGATGGTTTAAAGACTTGACTTTTTTGCCATTTTTTGCTTAACTTAAACAAGAAACCGCGCCAAAATGTGCTTTGGTGTGGATATGGAAAATTTGCCCCAAAATTGCAAGATTTTTGGCCCCCAAAATGCCCCCTTTTTTGGGGTGAAATTTTGGCCATAAAAATCACCCAAAAAAATGGCGAAAAATTTGCCCGATTTGCCCAAAAATTTGGGGCGGGAAAAATGTGCTGTTGTGGAAAAAGTTTTTTTTGTGATAAAGGCAGTAAACGCCGGGGGAAATTTTAAATATTATGATAAGGAGGTGGAAAATTGGAAAACATCAATTCTTTGTGGCAAAAGGTTTTGGGCAAACTTCAAATATCGCTCAGCAGTGTGCCATATGAACTTTGGTTTGAACCCATTGAAGTGCTTGAATACAAAGACAACAAAGTTTTGATTTTGGTTGCGCCGTCCACAACTGCAAGAAATCAAATCTTAAAAAACCACCTTGGCGCCCTTGAAGATGCCGTGAAAACCGTTTTTGATGCAGAAACAGAAATAAATGTTTTGGATGCGCAGGAAAAAGAAGATTATCTTGCCGAAAAATCAAAACAGCCATCATCCGTGACATTTGAAGACGAAGAAGACAGCGCGTTTAATGAAAAATTCACCTTTGAAAACTTTGTTGTTGGCAAAAGCAATCAATTTGTGTATGCGGGCGCGCGCGCCGTTGCAGAAAGCCCCGGGCAAAGGTTTAATCCGTTCTTTATTTATGGGGGTGTGGGGCTTGGCAAAACCCACCTTTTGCATGCAATTGGCAACCATATCAAAAAAACTGCACCCCATATCAAAATCAAATATGTGACTTGCGAAAAGTTTATGAACGATTATATCGAATCAATGCTTTCAAAGCGCGAAGAAAGCAAACTTGCCATGAGAGAGCGTTATCGCAATGTTGACGTTTTGATGGTTGATGACATCCAATTTCTTTCGGGGCGCGCCGGCACGCAGGAAGAGTTTTTTCACACATTCAACGATCTTTATCAAAATCAAAAACAAATCATCATCACGTCTGATCGTCCGCCAAATGAAATTGCCACACTTGCCGAACGCCTTTCAACGCGTTTTGCAAGCGGGCTGACGCAAGATATCCAGGCGCCAGATTTTGAAACCCGTGTGGCAATTTTGCGCACCAAGGCGCAACAAGAAAGATATTTCATTGATGAAGACGTGATTGCCTTTATCGCTGATAAAATCAGCACAAATATCCGCGAAATGGTGGCGCTTTTGTCAAAAGTGCACTTCTTGGCAACCTTGCAAGGCAAAAAATCCGCCACAATTGCCGAAGCGCGTGAGGCACTTAACCAAAGCATCGACACGCAAAAGGAAAATTTGAATATGGACACCATCACCGATGCTGTGTGCAGTTATTATGGCGTGATGAAAGGTGATGTTGTGGGAAAGAAAAAAAGCAAAGAAATTGTTGAACCACGCATGGTGGCTGAATATCTTATCACTGAACTGTTGGGTGTGCCACTTCTCAGCATCGGCAAATTTTTTGGCGGGCGCGATCATTCAACAATCGTCTATGCGCGCGATAAAATCACTGAGCTTATCAAAACAGACCCTGCCGTTAAAAAAGCGGTTGGTGATATAAAATCAATGATATCAGTTAATTAAGCGGGAAGCCCCGCCGGCATTATGACCAGCCCGTTACGCACTCCTTGATTTTTGCTGGACGCCCCACAGCGGATAAAAAGATTTTTTTAAACCCCATCAAAAAAATGTGGGTGTTTTTTTATTATTTGCTTGTCAAACTTTTAAATCTGTGATAAAAATATAAAAACAAAAAGTGGGGGCGCGAAATGAAAAAAACCGAAGAAAAATTGACAGAGCAAAAAGAAAAAGAGTGGGCGGCTGAACTTAAACAGCTTATTGCCGCCGAAAGCGAAGCGTTTTCACAAGGCACACCTTTGCCGGAAAGTGATGTCAATGCTGCGCGCCGCACATTGGGATTGCCGGAAATCCAGGCAATTGCCGATGAAATTGTGCAAGAAAGTGATGCCATTTTGGAAGATGAATGGAAAGCTGAAGAATTTGCATTTGGTTTTGATATTCCCCAAACGTTTGGTGATGTTGCACCTGGGCAAACTGCAGATAAAACCGAAGATTTTGCGCCTTTTGAAGATTTGGAAGAAGCAGCGGTTGAAAATGCGGCTGTTGAAAACGAAGTGGTTGAAGAAGAAAGTGCTGAGCCCTTGGAAGTGCAAACAGGTGAAATTGCAATGAAAAATGAAGCACTTGCGCCAATTTTGGAAGATGTGTTGCCTGAGGCCCCTGTTGAACAGCATGGGCAACTGCAGTTTGCCGAAATTGCAAGCGTGCAGGTTGTGGAAAAAGCGCCAAAAGCCCCAAAAAAGAAAAAGCCCGCAAACCTTGCCGAAAAAATCAACACTTTTATGCAAAAAAATGAAAGCGTGCCTTGCGAATATGTGTTTTATGCAAACTTCCCGAACAACCGCGAACGCGAAAAGTTTTTGATTGATAAAAAACTTAATGTTGTCAAACTGATTGTGTGGGACGGCGCATCAAAAATTGCCTTTGCCGTGGACACGCTTAAGGTTTATGATGTTGAAATGGTTGACGGAAAGCCATTTATCAAAAGTGGAGAGTGGAGTTGGGAACTGAAAAAATACCTTGCGGTGGACAAGTTCCTTAAGCGCTTTGCAAAGTGTTGCAAAAATCGCACAAAAACCCCGGGACAAAAGGTGGCACTTTCAAATATGAAAGAGTGGCACAAGCGCCTAAGCACCCGCGTGGTGGTTGAATTTTTGGATTTGCAGAAATATCAAAACACGCTTGATGCTTGCCAAAGCGAAAACATCAAGGTTTATCAGGAAAGCAAAAAAGATTTTGATGTGTGCCTTGTGGCGCAAGAAAATCTTTCAATGTTTCTTGGGAAGTTTTAAAAAAACGCGCAAAAGCGCGTTTTTTTAAAACTTATCCACAAATATGGTGGAAATGTGGATAAGTTTATTGACAAAAAATGTGCAGGGTTTTATAATGTGACTAAAGGAGAATGAATTGAAATACATAGTGAACAATCAAGCCACCCAAAATAAAGACCTTGTGTACACTGAAGGGTTTTGGAGTGGGAAAAAAACCATAACATACAATAGTGTTGAACTTAAGAAAATTGAAAAAAACAAGTTTGAATATGCTGATGGTGATAAAAAAGAGGTTTTTGAAATCAAGGGCAACAGTTTTCTTGGCGTAAAAATCAATATGTTTGGTCAAGATGTCGAGGTTTTAAGACAACTTGTATGGTATGAAATTCTGTTAAGTGTGCTTGTATTTTTGCCGGGTGTGATTTTTGGCGGAATGATCGGCGGCATGATTGCCGGAGTTTTGGGTGTTGTAAACTTATTTATAATTCGTCATCTAGATAAATGGTATTTAAAACTTCTTACAACCCTTGGAATTTTGGTTGGCGAAGTTTTGTTGCTGTTTGTTGTTGGTGTGTTGCTTTTGAAGATTTTTAATCCAATAATATAAAAATTTCCGTTTTGCCTTTGCAAGGCGGTTTTTTAATGTCAGTGGGGGCCGTCCCTTTGGCGATTTTGCGGGGCAAAACCGGCGCGAAAAAAAATTTTTCGCGCGCGCAGCGCGCCTTATGGCGCGCTGCGCCCAAAGGGGCGGCGGGCGGGAAGCCCCGCGGGCAATAAGGTCGCTTTGGTGTTTAATAAGCGCTTTGCCATATTTTTAAAATAAAAAAACCTCCTTTGTTTTGTGGAAATGTGGATTGTAGAATTCCGCCTCTCTACCGAACCGGCGGAAATTCACCCTTTAAATTTCACAATCTTTTGGGCTTATGCTTTGAAAAAAGAACGCCGATGGGAACGCCCTATCGGCAACCTTTTTTCTTTGCCTAATCGCCAAAATCTTGCAAAATTTAAAGTTTTCGTTGTCCTTATAAAGGCGGTGCTTGGCAAATTATTTTGCAAATAGGTGGGCAATATTAAAAAATTCAACCTTGTTTTGTGGAAATGTGGATAACTGAAAAAAATATCTTGACTTTTTCAACCTTTGCATTTATAATAACAAGGTTAATTTAAACGATTAGGAGAACAAAATGACAAAAAGAACTTATCAACCAAAAAAACGTCATCGCAAAAAAGTTCATGGTTTCCGTCAAAGAATGAAAACTCAAGGCGGCAGAAATGTTTTGAAACGCCGCAGAAACCGTGGCCGCAAAAAATTGTCTGCATAAAAATTTGATGTGGGGTGCCGATGATTAAGAAAGAGCATCGTCTAAGGAAAAACAAGCATTTTCAGTATATCTATCGCAAAGGGCAAACAAAGCAAACGGCATTTTTGTCGGTGGTGTTTGTGAAAACACACATTCAGCCATTCAAGGTTGGGTTTTCCATCACCAAAAAGGTGGGCAAAAGTGTTGTGCGAAGCCGCGTGAAGCGATTGATGACAGAGGCATTTAATAAAATTGAAATGCAAGTGAACACCGGATACAATTATATTTTTGTTGCAAAGCCGGAAATTTCCCAACTTTCGCAAGTGGAGATTTTGAAAGAAATGCAAAAAGTTTTAAAAAAAGCGAACTTACTTAATGAATAAAAAGTTTCCAATGGTTTTATTTTTGCCACTGGATATCTTTTTTATTTTCTTGGTGAAAATTTATCAAACCTTTATTTCGCCCCTAAAACCCAAAACTTGCCGCTTTACGCCCACTTGCAGCACATATATGATTTTATGCATCAAGGAATTTCACTTTGCAAAGGGCATTATTTTGGGGCTTAAACGGCTTGCGCGTTGCACCCCGCGCACTAAAGGCGGGTTTGACCCTATTCCATTAAATATTAAAGGAGAAACAAAATGGATTATCTAGCCACACTTATGGTTGCCGAACCTTCAGGCTTTTGGGCAACGCTTATCACATTTTTTGAAGGCATTTTCAACAGTTATGTTTTGGGCATAATTTTGCTGACAATCATTATCAAACTTGTGCTTTCACCGCTGGATTTTATGAACAAAAAAGTTGCGCGCGACAACGCGCGTATGCAGGCGGTTATCCAGCCAAAGGTTGCCGAAATTCAAAAAAAATATGGCCACGACAGAAACCTTGTCAACCAAAAAACTGCTGAACTTTATAAATCTCAAGGGTTCAGTATG
>JAFVTB010000180.1 GCA_017503445.1 Clostridia bacterium | reverse complement strand
TGTTGAAAATATTTAATTTTTATTATTTTTTATATCATTTTTAATATTTTTTTTTAATATTTTCTTCGTTATTGTTATTTTCAACCTCTGCATTTTCATTTGATATTTTCTTTTTTCGAGTGAATTTACTTAGGAAAAAGTTTTCAATATTATCCTTATACTTTGTCAAAAAATATGATGCAATAATCATCAAAATTGCAAATATCACCAAGATGATTATGCCTTCAGTGGTTTTTAAAAGTGATGAACCAATAAAAACGGTGCAAAAATTGTCAATGCCGCGCGTGATGAAAATCACAATCATGAAATAAAGCCAATTTATATTTGATATACCCGCCGCAACACAAATGATGTCATCTGGAAAAATTGGCACAAGCAAAAGCAGCGGCAAAACAAACTTGCCTTGCCCCAAAAACTTGGCATACTTTTCAGCTTTTTCTGTACCAACAATCCATTTAAGAATTTTTGTGCCAAACTTGCGCGCCAGCCAAAACATAATCCAGCTTCCAACCGCCAAACTAAACCAGCATATCAACCATGCTTTCACAGGGCTTTCAAAAATAACAGCAGCAGGGAAAGTGAATGCCATTGTCCCAGCGGGTATGAAAATCACCTGTAATATCAAAATTAGCGAAAAAACAACTGCGCCCCAAATGCTGTTGTCAACAATTTGCCTAAGATTTTCCAAAAGGTTTTTGCTGTCAGTCAACCCAAAATGGCGAAACAAAAAATATGCTGCAGTCGCAACCCCAGCAACAATCATAATAACCAGCAAGATTTTCCAAAACTTTTTCACTAATGTTATTATACTCATCTTTTGTATTTATTACAAGAAAAATTATTTGGTTCACACCAAAATTGTGCGTATTCTTTTCGTTGAGTTAAAAATTTGCCACATTATTTCTTGAAATTTTGAAAAATTTTGTTTTATAATAAAAAAAAGGAGAAAATATGGCACTCACAATTATGTTAGTTCTTTCTGGCAGCGTGCTTGCAACTTTTTTGGGACTAAATTTGTTTAATTTTTTGAAGCGTATGATTGCGCAAAACAAAGCCAAACAAATGAAGCATATTCACTCAGCGCGAGCAAGTCAAGGAAAAGCAAATTCAAAACAAAAAATTTCACGCCAAGAACGCCGCGCAGCGCGCCAAGTGATGCGTGAACAACGCAAAGCCGCGCGGGCAACAAAAAAAGAACAACAAAATTTGCAGAGGGAAGCAAAACGCACACAAAAAGCACAAGAAAAAGAAATTGCAAAAAAAGCACGCGCCATTGCCAAATCCGAAAAACAAGCTGCGCATGAACAGCGCAAAGCCCAAAAAGACTTAGAAAAACGAACAAAATACAACACCGAAAACATTAAGCTTGCATCGGAAGTTGACAATTATATGCGCAAAATCGTTGATGCTAAAGTACAAGAGGCCACCGAATTGCGTAGCCGTGGCAAAAATTTGAGCAAAGCAGACAAAACCCGCCTTAGAGAACTTGAAAAAGAAATTAATATTTTTATGCAGCATAATGATCTTGACCCACAGCCCACAATTTTACCCGAAAAAGAAAAGAAAGTTAAAGAGCATAAGATTTCCGAAACATTGCTTGTGGAAAATCAGGGTTTTGCACACGAAACAATCAACCAAAAGGCGCAGCGCGCAACCGAACTTGCCAATAAACCATTTTTGACAATGACTGATCGCAAAGAACTTGCCACCTTACAAGATGAACTTACAACATTTTACGCCGGCAATCCAAAATTTGAAAAAACGCAAAGCGCCAGCGCGCAGAGTGCTGAGCAAATTGAAGCGACAACAACCGCTGAAATTGAAAAACAAAAAACTGAAAGTCGCGCAAGAAGATTTGCGCGCGGCGTAAAAAATAAAGCAGGGCAAATTTTAAGTGCCGACCTTGGCAATGACCACCACCACGACAACACCTTGCACTATTCACCATAAAATAAAAAAGGCAAAAATTGCCT
>JAFVTB010000021.1 GCA_017503445.1 Clostridia bacterium | reverse complement strand
GCGCACAATTTATCGTGATTTTTGCGTGGGTATGTTATGGGCTTTTGGCGCTTGCGGTGCTTCTCACAATCCTCAGTGGCGTGAATTATTTCGTGAAAAATTGGCACGTTTTCAAAAGCGAAAAATAGGGGCTTGATTTATTATAAGTTTTGTGGTATAAATATCTTAATTAAGGATATGCGGCCGGCAAAACTTATTTTTTTAAGGGAGAATTTTTATGGAAGACAGACAAAAAAATCTTGAACAAGCGCTTGCGGAAATCGAAAAACAATTTGGAAAAGGTTCAATTATGAAACTTGGCGATGCGCCAATTCAACAGGTTGACGTGATTCCAAGTGGGTGTTTAACGCTTGATTATGCACTGGGCATTGGCGGAATGCCAAAGGGCAGAATTGTTGAAATTTATGGCCCTGAAAGTTCGGGCAAAACCACGGTGGCACTTCATGTGGTGGCAGAATGCCAAAAACGCGGCGGCGTTGCGGCATTTATTGATGCTGAACACGCGCTTGACCCTGTTTATGCCAAAAATTTGGGCGTTGATGTTGAAAACCTTTATGTTGCACAGCCCGATGATGGCGAACAAGCGCTGGATATCTGCGAAAAACTTATCAAAAATGGCGCGGTTGACATTGTGGTGGTGGACAGCGTTGCTGCGTTGACCCCACGCGCAGAAATTGAAGGGGATATGGGCGATAACCGCGTGGGATTGCAGGCGCGACTTATGAGTCAAGCCCTTCGCAAACTCACCGCCATTGCAAACAAAAACCATGTTTGCGTGATTTTCATCAATCAACTGCGTGAAAAAATTGGCGTGATGTATGGCAATCCGGAAACCACCGCGGGCGGCAAGGCGTTGAAGTTTTATTCATCAATCCGCCTTGATGTGCGTCGCGTTGAGGCGCTGAAAAGCGGCAGCGATGTGATTGGCAACCACACCCGCATTAAGGTTGTGAAAAACAAACTTGCGCCGCCGTTTAGGACTGCTGAATTTGATATCATGTTTGGCGAAGGCATTTAAAAGGCCAGCACAATTTTGGATCTTGCAGTTGAATATGGGCTTATTCAAAAAACGGGCTCTTGGTTTGCGTTTGAAGGCGAAAAAATTGGCCAAGGCAAAGACAATGTCAAAAAGTATCTTAACGAACACCCAGAACTTTATGACATTTTGGAAAAAGAAATTCGCGCCCGTTTGGGCAACCAGTAAAGAAATCCGCATTTTTCGTGCGGTTTTTTTAAATATACCATTTTGCTTTTGGGGCATCGTTGGTGGAAATAAGAGTGATTGTTTGGCTGGTGGTCTCTTGGCCGTTTGGGGCTTTGGCAACAACGAAATATTGCACTTTTTGATTTAATGGCATATCATCAAAAAATGTAACAGCGCCGCTTTGAGAATTGATTGTTTTAAGAAGGTTTGTGCCGCTTGGGGTGGTTTTGAAAATCATATAATCTTGCGCGTTTGTGGCGGTAAACTTCAAAACCGCTTTGCCATTTTCCACAAACCCAACCAAATTGATTGGCTTTAAAAAATATTCCATTGGCACGGTTTTGGGCAAATTAAAGCGTGAGAAAAGTTCGGTTTTCACATCTTTTTCGGGCGTGAAATCGTTGGCGCGAAGAAGAATGTGATTGTTTTCAAGTTCAAACTGGTTAACATTCACCCTTTCCACGCTTGTGGGCATTTCAAATGGCTTTGGCGTGTGTGTGGCATAGATTTTCTTGAAATAATCCCTTGCAAGTGCGGTGGGTTGATTGCCGCCCGCGGTTTTGATAAGCGTGTTATCCATATTGCCAAACCACACGCCCACGATGTCTTCAGTGGTGAAACTGACGTTATAGGCATCGGTGTTGCCCTTTTGTGTGCCAACAGTGCCGGTTTTGGCGGCAACTTCGTAGGGAAGTTCTGCAAGTTTTCTTGCTGTGCCGGTTTTGGCGCAGGTTTTCAGCATGTCGGTGATAAGATAACTTGTGTCGCTGCGAAAAACCGCGGTGGTTTCCTCAGGATTTTTATAAACCACTTCGCCCTTAGAATTTGTGATGTATTTCACAAACTTTGGCCTTGCAAGTTTGCCACCACTTGTGAAAACAGTGTATGCGCCGCAAAGGTCCTTCAGGTTGTATCCGTAAGTCATGCCGCCAAGGGCGATTGAATAGGTGAAATCTTTTTTATCAAGCGGGAGGCCAAGTTTTTCTGCATAGTTTGAAATTTTTTCCAGCCCGACATATGATGCAGTTTTCACCGCGGGGATATTGAGGGATTTTGAAAGGGCGTGGCGCGTGCTGACATAGCCGCTGTAGGTTCCCGAAACATTTTTTGGGGTGTAGGTGCCGATTGAAAGCGGCTCGTCCAATATAAGTGAAGCAGGGGAAAGGATGTTTTCATTCACCGCGGGGCCATACACAAACAGGGGTTTTGCAATTGAGCCAATTTGGCGTTTATGTTCCAAAATTTTATAATCGCTTGCGCCAACAAATGCTTCAATGCCGCCATTTTGTGCATTGATGTCAATCACTGCAAAATCGCTTTGGATATCGCTTTTTTCAATCAAGGCATTAAGTTTCAGTTGCTTATCCAGGTTTTGATAGGTGTAGACTTTGTAGTCCCCAACGGCAAGCTGGCGCTGGGTGAGGTTAAGCACTTCGCAAGCTTCATCAATTGCGCTTTGAGAATAAGAATTAAGCTTGTTTTTGCGCTCTTTATTAATATTCAGTCCAAGTGGCGCATTTTGCGCATCAATGCTTTCTTTTGCGGTGATTATGCCATCTTTTTGCATTTCAGAAAGCACAAGATTTCGCCTTATAGTGGCCTTTTTGGAGTTTTTGATTGGTGAATAAGAATTAGGGGATTTAATCATTCCCGCAAGCAGCGCCCCCTCAGAAAGCGTGAGATATTGAACTGGCTTTGAAAAATAATATTGACTTGCGCTTTCAATGCCCCAACAGTTGTTTCCAAAGTATATGGCGTTTAAGTAATGCTCCAAAATTTCATCCTTGTCCATTTGCTTTTCAAGTTGGATTGCCAGGCGCACTTCATTAAACTTGCGCGGCAAATTTTTTTGGGAATTTAAGTGGGTGTTTTTGATAAGCTGTTGGGTGATTGTGGATGCGCCCTCCTTAAGTGAACAACTTGTGATATTGTTTATAAATGCTTTTGTCATGCGTGGGAAATTAACGCCATTATGCTGATAAAATTTTTTGTCTTCAATGGAAATAAAGGCGCTTGCAACATGGGTTGGGATTTTTGCAAAATCTGCGCGTGTTTGATTAAACGAATTAAATTCTTGCAGTTCAAGCCCTTGGGCGCTGAACACATCAATTTTCAGTCCTGCGCTTGTGATTTTGTTTATCGAAAGCGGTACGCCAAGAAAAGTGATGGAATATATCCCTGTGCCAACAAACAAGATTGCAAAGCACAAGAAAATCAAAAAAAATGCTTTTGAAACGCCCAAAATAACCTTTTTCATCACATTTATTATGCAATAAATTGAATAAATTATGCTTTTGGCACTAGATTTTTTTGACAAAATATGCTATCATACCCCTATGAAAAAATTATACTATATCACCACCTATGGCTGCCAACTTAATGTGCATGAAAGCGAAAAACTTGCGGGGGTTTTAGAGGGGCTTGGTTTCACTTGTGCCACTTCGCTTGAAGAAGCAGATGTGATTGTTTTCAACACCTGTGCCATCCGCGCAGGTGCAGAGGACAGGGCCTTTGGCAACATTGGGGCGCTTAAACGCCTTAAAAAAGAAAATCCAAGCAAAATTATTGCTGTTTGCGGTTGTATGACGCAAAGTGCCGAAAATGCCGAATATGTTTACAAAACATTTCCGTTTGTGGATATTATATTTGGCACGGCAAACCTTTATCTGTTCAAGCAATTTTTGGAAAATCATAATGGCAAACACAAGATGTATCACAGTGATGAATATAACTTGCTTGGCGAAGATATGCCCAAATTTCGCACAAGCGGCGAAAATGCTTGGGTGAACATTATGCAAGGTTGCAACAACTTTTGCACATACTGCATTGTGCCTTATGTTCGCGGGCGCGAAAGAAGCCGAAGCAAAGAAGATATTCTGGCAGAGATTAAAGAGCTTATTTCAAGCGGAAAATATAAAAAAATCACACTTCTTGGGCAAAATGTGAACAGTTATGGAAACGACACCAAACAGTGCAATTTTGCCACATTGTTAAAAGAAATTTGTGCGCTGGAAGGTGATTTTAAACTAACATTCATGACTTCGCACCCGAAAGATTTTTCAAGCGAAGTTATTGACATCATCAAAACTGAAAATAAAATGTTGAAGGAAATTCATTTGCCTGTGCAAAGCGGAAGCTCAAAAATCCTTAGGGCAATGAACAGAGGGTATACGCGTGAAAAATATCTTGGCATTATTGATGAAATCAAGCAAAAAATCCCAAACATCAAACTTTCAACAGACATCATTGTGGGATTCCCAAATGAAAGTGAAGAAGATTTTCAAGAAACAATCACGCTGTTAAAATATGTGCAATATGACAATGTTTTTGCATTTATGTATTCACCGCGTGCAGGCACGCCCGCCGCCAAAATGGCTGGGCAAATTGACCAAAAAATCAAAAACTTGCGCGTGAATGAAGTTTTGGCATGCGCAAAGGAATTTAAGAAAAAGGAAGTTGAAAATGTCACAAACCAAAGAAAAAACATCAAAAATGATGGCGCAATATCGCCAAACTAAGCTGCAGTATCAAGACGCAATTTTGTTTTGGCGGCTTGGGGATTTTTATGAAATGTTTGACGATGATGCAATTTTGGTGTCACGGCTTTTGGATTTAACGCTGACAGGGCGAAGTGCAGGTGGGGATCAAAAGGCACCAATGTGCGGCATTCCATATCATGCGGCGGAAAGTTATATTGCCAAACTTATAAAACTTGGTTATAAGGTTGCAATTGGTGAACAACTGACTGATCCCACAAGGGGGCCAGTTGAACGCGGCGTTGTGCGTGTGATCACCCCAGGCACTGTGACAAGCGAAGCAATTTTGGATGACAACAAAAACAATTTTATTCTTTGCGCCCATCGCCAAAAAGATGCCATTGGCATTGCATATGCCGATATCTCAACGGGCGAATTTTTTGCTGTGGAATATCATGAAAGCATATATGATCGTCTTAATGATGTTATCACTGAAGTTATGCCTGCTGAAATCATTTGCAATTTTCACACCAAAGAAATGATTGAAAATTTGCCGGCAAACAAAATTTTTGATGTCCCGCAGCCGTTTAATTATCTTGAAAAAAGTTTTATCTATGAAAATGCGGTTGACAGTTTGAAAACCCAATTTGGTCAAACGGCACTTTCTGTGTTTGAAATGGGTGACAGCCCTGCCGCAACAATTGCTGCGGGCGCACTTGTGGATTATTTGTTGGACACCCAAAAAGTTGCCTTAAAGCAAATGCAAAAAATCAAAAAACTTGATTTGTCAAAATATATGATTATCGACAGTATTGCCCGCAGAAATCTTGAACTGATGGAAACAATTCGATCAAAAAGCAGAAGTGGCACACTTCTTTCTGTGATTGATTACACAAAAACCGCAATGGGCGCGCGCATGCTTAGGGCATGGATTAATGAACCACTTGTTGATGAACAAGAGATCAATCTTCGCCTTGATGGCGTTGAAGAACTTTATCAAAACCTTGTGCTTAGGGAAAATCTTGTGCTTATCTTGAAAAACATGCGTGATATCCAGCGGCTTACATCAAAAATTGGCATGAAAACGGCAATGCCACGAGACTTTAATTCGCTTAAAGAATCACTTGTGCTTTTGCCAGAAATCAAAGGCGCACTTAAAAATGTTAAAAGTGAAAAACTTAGGGAAATTGTTTCGTCGATATCTGATTTATCCGAAGCGGCAAAAATGATTGAAATGGTGATTGCAGAAACAGTGCCGGCACACTTGAAAGATGGTGGATATATCAGCATTGGTTTTAATGCAGAACTTGACCGTCAAAGAAACATCAAAGAAACCGCTGCGCAAGAGGTGATTTTGCTTGAAGAGCAGGAACGCGCGCGCACCGGCATTGATCGTCTTAGGATTGGTTTCAGCAAAGTTTATGGTTATTACATAGAAGTGCCAACTGAACTTGCCGCCAAGGTGCCATTTGATTATCGCAGAAAACAAACCGTTGCAAAGATGGACAGATATTTCAATGATCCATTAAAAATGCTTGAAGATGAGGTTTTGGCAGGTGCCGAAAAGGCCAAAAAACTTGAATATGAAATTTTCACGGCGTTTAGGGAGCAAATGCTTGGATATATCGAACCCCTGCAAACCACCAGTCGCGCCATAAGCGAACTTGATTCCCTTATTTCCCTGGCGCTTGTGGCAAATAAATATAACTATGTGCGCCCAATCATAAACAGCAGTGTGCAACATATCAAAATTGAAGATGGACGCCACCCAATTGTTGAAGCAAACCTTAAAAGTGCTGAATTTATTGCCAATAACACACTTTTATCCCCAACTGATGATAAAATCTTGATTATCACAGGCCCAAATATGGCGGGCAAAAGCACATATATGCGCCAGGTGGCAATCATCACACTTTTGGCACATATTGGAAGTTTTGTGCCTGCCAAATCCGCAGAAATCGCCATAACCGACCGCATTTTTACACGCGTTGGCGCAAGTGATGACCTTGCCAGTGGACAAAGCACTTTTATGGTTGAAATGATGGAAATGGCAAACATCTTGAACAATGCCACTGATAAAAGTTTGGTGATTTTGGATGAGATTGGGCGCGGCACATCAACATTTGATGGCCTCAGCATCGCTTGGGCGGTGGTGGAATATTTCACAACCCGCAAAACAAAAGTGCTTTTTGCAACCCATTATCACGAACTTTCTGAACTTGAAGGCATGCTTGCAGGTATAAAAAAATATCAAATTGCCGTGAAGGAATTTAACAATTCCATTATCTTTCTTCACAAGATTGTGCGGGGCGGGGCAAACAGAAGTTTTGGTATTGAAGTGGCTGATCTTGCGGGGCTTCCAAAAGAAATTATTCAGCGCGCAAAAGAAATCAGCCACAATATCGCCCAAGAAGACTTTAACGTGCGTCTTGCCACAACAAATGTCCAACAGCCAGCCCAAGCGCAAACTGAAAACCAAATGCAAAATTTGAAAGTTGTGAATCTTTTAAAGGATATCAATATCAACAAAATTTCACCGCTTGAAGCATTTGAAATTTTACAGGATATAATAAAAAAATTAAAATAAAAAGGAGGGAAGCAAGCTATGAAAATTCGCGTGCTTGACAAAAAACTTGCAAATATGATTGCCGCGGGTGAAGTGGTTGAAAAACCTGCTTCGGTTGTTAAGGAACTTGTGGAAAATTCTATTGATGCAGGCGCCACACGCATTGTGATTGAGATTGAAGATGGCGGCATCCAGCGCATTGAAATCACTGACAATGGCTGCGGGATGGCAAAAGAAGATGCTCCGCTTGCTTTCAAGGCCCATGCCACCAGTAAAATCAAAGCGGTGGATGATCTTGGCGCCATTGCAACACTTGGATTTCGTGGTGAAGCGCTTGCAAGTATTGCCGCCGTCAGTGAAGTGGAATTGACAACAAAAACTGAAAATGATATCACCGCCATAAAGCTTAAAATTTCAGGTGGCGATATTTTGGAAACCACTGAAACTGCCGCGCAAACCGGTACAAAAATTGTGGTGAAGAACATTTTTTTCAACACGCCTGCTCGTAAAAAATTCCTGAACAAACCCAAGGTGGAAGAAAAGGATATCACAAAAATTGTTGAACGCTTTATGATTGGCTGTCCACACATTAAATTTCAATACAAAGTGAATGGAATGCTAATTTATAACACGCTTGGCACAGGGCTTTTTGACAATATTTATCTTATTTATGGCAAGGATGTTGCAGATGGACTTATTGAAATTGATTTCACCAGCGGAAAGTACACCTTACAGGGTTATACAAGTATGCCAAGCTTGACAAAGCCAAATCGCACATTCCAAGTTTCTTTTTTGAATGGGCGAATGGTGAAAGATATGTATATGGAAAACGCAATTCAATTTGCATATCAAGATTATCTTATGCATGGCAATTTTCCCGTTTGTTTTTTAAATCTTAAGGTGCCTTTTGACACCGTGGATGTAAATATCCACCCAAGCAAGCAAGAAGTGAAATACGAAAATGTGCGTGAAATCAACAGTTTTTTTATCAATGCATTGAAAGATGCGCTGGAAAAAAACCACAGCAAAAAGTTTAATGAAATCTTTAAGGACCTTTCCCAAAAAGGCAAAAGTTTTGATGCACTTGAAAATTTCAAGAACAAAATGGAAACAGTTGGCAAGGGATATGGCATAAGTTATCAGCGGGCTGATGATGTTGTGCTGAAAGCCAGCCCGCAATGCCTGCAAGAAGTGCATTTAGAAGAAGAAGACGGTGAAACATATATGCACACAACGCCTGTTCAATATGATTTCAAGCCAAAGGTTTTCAGTCCATTTCCCGCGCGCCCAGTTGAATCCCCAAAGCAACAGCAGCTTGAGCTTGATCTTCCCAAAAAACGCTGGAATATTGTGGGTGTGGCGTTTAAAACATATATTATTTTGGAAGTTGATGACAAAATTTTGCTGATTGACCAGCACGCCTGCCATGAACGCAAAATTTATGATAAGCTCCTGCTGGAAATTGAAATCGAAAATCTTCTTTCGCAATCACTGCTCAGCCCATACACATTTGAATGCAGCACCGATGAGGCCAAATTTTTCACCCAGCATCTTGACGATTTTGCCAGCATTGGAATATCCTTGGAAGAATTTGGTGAAAATCTTTTCCGCGTGCGGGCCGTGCCATTTTTGATTCGCGATATTGAATATGATGAGTTTTTTGAAGCAATTAAGGCAAATCAAAATCGTTTTAATTTTTCAAAGAAAGAACTTTTGAAAGACTTTTTGGCGCATACCGCTTGCAAGGCCGCGGTGAAGGCAGGAGATAAGCTTTCTGATGAAGATATTGATGCACTTTTGAATGACATTGATAATCACAAAGTGCTTACTTGCCCGCATGGTCGCCCTTTTGTGCACACAATTTCCAAAAAAGATTTGGAAAAATTGTTTAAAAGGATTGTGTGATGGAAAAAGTTATTGTTCTTTTGGGGCCAACCGCTGTTGGCAAAAGCGCGCTGGGTGTGGAACTTGCAAAAGCACTTAATGGCGAAATCATTTCCGCTGATTCAACGCAGATTTATCGTGGGCTTAACATCGGCACTGCAAAATCCACTGCGGAAGAAATGCAGGGGATTCCCCATCACCTTATTGACATCAAAAACTTTGATGAAGGGTATAACGCATTTATGTTCACTGAAGATGCCCGCAAAAAAATTGATGAAATTATATCCCGCGGCAAAACGCCAATCATTGTTGGTGGCACAAATCTTTATGTAACCGCGCTTGTCAAAGGTTTCGCGTTTGAAAAGGCGGGCAAAAACGATGTGCCATATCAAAGCAAATTTCCGCTTGATTTCAAATTGTTTGCCTTGAATATTCAAAGCCGCGAAAAACTTTATGCCCGCATAAACGCGCGCGTTGATGTTATGATTAAAAATGGGTTTTTTGAAGAAGTGAGGGCGCTGCAAGCCAAAGGCCTGACCGCCGAAATGCAGGCGGGCAAAAGCATTGGATATCGCGAATTTTTGGCGCATATTGCCGGCGAAATGACCTTTGATGAAGCGGTGGACAAAATCAAACAACACAGCCGCAATTTTGCCAAACGCCAACTCACGTGGCTCCGCAGCCTGACAGACCTTGTATGGCTTGATGCAGAAAACCCTTGGCAACAAAATTTGGAAAAAATAAAAAGTTGTTTAAAATAAAAAATAAAAAAATGCAAAATTGCATTTTTTATTTATTTTCGCGAAGTTTTATTATTTGTGCGGCGGTTTTTTTGGAATCTTCCGCAATGGCTGCATAGTGCCGCTTTGTGATGTTGATGTCTTTATGTCCCAAAACATCTGCCACCATATATATATCACCCGTTTTGCGATAAAGATTTGTGCCAAAGGTTGACCGCAGTTTGTGCGGTGAAATCTTTTTTAATGGGTTGACAAACTTGGCATATTTTTTCACAACGTATTCCACTGCGCGCACCGTCAGGCGCTTTTTTTGCAGGGAAGTGAACATGGCGTTTTCATCTTCTGGCACGCCGCTGTTGTTTCTGATCTCCAGCCACTTTAAAAGCGCCGCTTTTGTTTCGTCGGTGAAGTAAAGAATTGTTTGGCTTCCGCCTTTGCGCGTGATTTTAAACGCGTTGTTTTTGAAATCAAAATCTTTCACATCAAGCCCCACAAGTTCGCTTACGCGTATCCCTGTTGAAAGAAAAAGGGTGATGATTGCTGTGTCGCGCGCAGAAGTGTTTTGAAGGTATTTTGCTTGGCGCCTACTCATTTGCACGCTTCCATCTTCTGTGGTGTCCAAAATTTTCACCACTTCGGCGCTTTCAAGGCGGATAATCGGCTTTTCGTGTTTTTTTGGTGTGTCAACTTTTGCGGCGGCATCGCTTTCAATCAAATTTTTCTTAAAAAGCCACTTAAAAAGCCCACGCACG
>JAFVTB010000179.1 GCA_017503445.1 Clostridia bacterium | reverse complement strand
CCACAAATTCATCAAATGTTTTGATTTGTGAAAGCGCATTTTGCCCCGTTGTGGCATCAAGGGCAATAAGGGTGTAGGTTTTTGCGCCATAGTTTTCCCTGTTTACCACCCTGCCAATCTTGCCCAATTCTTCCATAAGGTTTGTTTTGGTGTGAAGGCGGCCCGCGGTGTCAATAATCAGCACATCGGGCTGTTTTGCACGCGCGCTTGACATTGCATCAAACACCACCGCCGCCGCATCGGCGCCTTCTTGGTGTTTGATAATCTTCACATGGTTGCGCTTTGCCCATTCATCAAGTTGGGCGCTTGCAGCGGCACGGAACGTATCCCCCGCAACAAGCGTAACGTTTTTGCCCTGCTGGCGGAAATAATTGGTCAGTTTGCCAACCGATGTGGTTTTTCCCACACCGTTCACGCCAATAACTGTGATGATTGCAGGATATTCAATTTCAAGCGGGTTTTCTTCCAAACTTTCGCGGATAATGTCCTTCAAAAGCGCCCGCGCATCATCGGCGGTGCGGATTTTTTCTTTATGCACGCGTTTTGCAAGTTCATTTGAAATTTCCATTGTGGTTTTCACGCCCACATCACTTGAAATCATAATATCTTCAAGTTCTTCATAAAATTCATCATCAATTTCGCCCTTGCTGAACAAATTATCCATCTTGCGCTGAAAAGAATCGCGCGTTTTTGCAAGTGCGTTTTTTATTTTTTTAAACAGCCCCACTTTGTGCCTCCTGAGTATCTGCCGCTTGATATGCTTCTGAAAGTTTCACCGAAACAATTCTTGAAACGCCTTTTTCCTGCATTGTCACGCCATACAAGCTGTCGGCAAGTTCCATTGTTGGCTTACGGTGCGTAACCACAATAAATTGTGTGGTGTCAGAGAACCTGTGAAGATATCTTGCAAACCTTTCAACGTTGGCTTCGTCAAGTGCGGCCTCGATTTCGTCCAAAAGGCAAAATGGCATTGGCCGAAGTTTCAAGATTGCAAACAAGATTGCAATTGCCGTCAGCGCCTTTTCACCACCGCTGAGAAGGTTGATGTTTTGAAGTTTCTTTCCAGGTGGCTCTGCCACAATGTCAACGCCGGCTTCCAAGATATTATCACTGCCCACAAGCTCTAAATGCGCATTGCCGCCGCCAAAAAGTTCGCGGAAAGTGATTTCAAAGTTCTTTTGAATGTGGGTGAACTTGTCTTCAAAGCGCTTGCTCATTTCCGCGGCCAAATCATTGATTGCCTGCAAGGTGTCGGCTTTGGATTGTTCAAGATCATTCAATTGTCCTGAAAGTTCTTCCCAGCGCGAATAAACTGCTTTTGAATCTTCAATCGCGTTGACATTGACATGTCCAAGTTTGCTGATTTCCTTTTTCAAGCGGTAAACTTGCGTCATACACCCTTCAAATTCAAAATCTTCTTTCTTAAATTCAAGGCAAGTGTCGTAGGTGAGGTTATACTCGTCCAAAATGCGCTGCGCCATATTATCAAGGTCTGCAGTGATTTTTTCAAGGTCTGCTTGCACCTTATATTTTTTATCGCTTGCCACATTGATTGCGCCCATTGCGGCTTCTTTTTCCGCCTCAATTTGGCGAATTGCCTCGTTGAGTTTAAGTTTGTTAAGGTCATTGGCATCTTGCTGGGCGCGGATTTTTTCAAGGGCAACTTGCAAATCTTTGTTTTCGCTTGATGCCAAAATTTGATTCACTTGTGCCTTTTGCGTGGCAATGATTTCTTGGTTTTGCTTATGCAGCGCAAGTTTTGCCGCGATATCCCTTTGCATTTCTGCAAGTGCGCCATTTATGCGCGCAAAATCATTTTCAATGCCCGCAATTTCCGTGCGGATTTCGGCAATCTGCACCGCTTCTTTAAGGGCGGTGCTGTTTTTTTCTTGGTCAATGGCCGAAAGGTTTTTCTGCACCTCGGCAAACTTGGCTTCACAATCCTTCAAAAGGATTTTCTTTTCATTGAATGCAAGTTTGTTTGCCTTGATTGACTGAGCAAGCGCTTCAACCTCGCGATCGCGGATTATAAGATTTGTTGCGTTTGATTTTTTGCTGCCGCCCGTCATTGCGCCGCTTGGATTGATCACATCGCCTTCCAAGGTGACGATTTTAAATCTGAACCCACATTGGCGGGCAAGGTTTGTTGCAATGTCAAGGTTTTCAACAATCACAACATTGCCCAAAAGGTTTTGCACAACGTTTGAAATTTCTGGCGCAAACTTCAAAAGCCCACTTGCCACGCCATATATGCCTACACCACCAAGATATTTTTCATCTTGCGCGGGGATTGAACGCGGCTTCATGGTTGTGATTGGCATAAAGGTTGCGCGGCCATAGCGATGATTTTTAAGATATGTGATAAGTTCTTTGGCATTCTCTTCGTTTTGCGTCACGATGTTTTGCAATCCTGCTCCAAGTGCAACTTCAATGGCGGTTTCGAACTTATCCTGCACCTGCACAAGGTTTGCCAAAACGCCCACAAATTTGCTTTTAAGATGTGCGTTTGTTTCGGCATCTTTCAAAATGCGCTTCACTGCATAGGCAAAGCCCTCAAATTCCTGCTGATATTCCATCAAAAGTTTGCGGCGGTTTTCTTCCACCATAACCGCACTGTAAAGTTCAGTGGTTTCCTGTTGCAAGGTTTTGATTTGCGCAGAAAGCGTGCTTTCCTGGGCTTTAAGGTTATTAAAAGTTTCCAAAATTCCTGCGGCATCACCGCTGGCTTCTGTGGCGGCCTTGGCGCGCGCCTCAAGTTCTGCCTTTCGCTGGATTTTGAAATCAAGTTCTGCCTTGTTTTTCAAAATGGCATTTTTGGCGTTAAGACATTCATCTTCAATTTGCTTGTTCTGCGCCATAAGGTTGTTAATGCGCTCTTGCAAAAGTTTAGTTTCACCCGCTTGTTTTTCCATACCAACGGTCAGGCGCAAAATTTCATTGTTAAGGGCTTTCATCGCCTCATCAATTTTTTCAACCTGTTCATGACAATCTGCAGATTTTTGGCTGAGAGCAACCATTTGCGCTTCTTTCAGGGAAATTTCTTCCAAAATCCCATTCATGCGCTCTTGCAAAACTGCTTTTTGCGCATCAACATTTTCGGTTTGATAGATAAACGCATTCACTTCCAAACTTTTAAGCTGGTCACGCAGTTCAAGATACACCTTTGCCACTTCTGCTTGCTTTTTCAAGGGGCCAAGTTGGCGATCAAGTTCACCCACGATATCACGAAGACGCGTCAGGTTTTCTTCTGTGCGTTCAAGTTTTCTTTCGCTTTCCACCTTTTGTGATTTAAACTTTGCAATCCCTGCGGCTTCTTCAAAAATCAAGCGGCGCTGCTCTGGTTTTGAAGATATGATTTCTTCAACCTTACCCTGGCTGATAATTGAATAGCCATCGCGGCCAATTCCACTGTCGAAAAACAAGTTTGTGATATCTTTCAAACGGCAAGGGTTGCGATTGATAAGATATTCACTTTCGCCGCTGCGATAAAGTTTACGGGTTACGATAATATCATCATATTCAAAGTTGAAAAGGCGATCGGTGTTGTTGAAAAACAAGCTTACTTCGCAATAAGACAAGCTTTTTCTTTTTTCTGTGCCGCTGAAGATGACATCTTGCATTGAATTTCCGCGCAAACTTTTTGAACTTTGTTCACCCAAAACCCACCTGATTGCATCGCCAACGTTGCTTTTGCCGCAGCCGTTTGGACCAACAATGGCGGTTATGCCATCATCAAACTTGATTTCCACCTTATCCGCAAAGCTTTTAAAGCCTGCAAGTTCCATTCCCTTAAAATACATATTTTATCCTTTTATTCTTCAATTTCAAGCGTGGCAAGCGTTTTTTCAATTTCGGCATTGATATCATGTTTTGCAACATTGATTGCCTGCCTTATGCACGCCAAAAACGCTGGGGCTTTGCTGTCGCCATGCGCCTTTAATATATTTTTCTTGCAACCCAAGAAAAGTGAGCCGCCATATTGTTTATAATCAAGGCGCGTTTTCAAACTTTTAAAGGTGTTTTTCATAAGCATTGCGCCAAGTTTTGCCTTGAATGATGACATAATGTTTTCTTTCAGCGTGTCAAGCACAAAAAGCGCCGCGCCTTCTGTGGCTTTAAGGGCAACATTGCCCGCAAAGCCATCTGCCACCACAACATCATATTTTCCGCTGATAAGTTCACGCGCTTCCATATTGCCAACAAAATTGATTGGAAGTTTTTTCAGCATTTGGAAGGCCTCTTTGGTAAGTTCCTTACCCTTGGCATCTTCTGTTCCGTTTGACAAAAGTGCAACCTTTGGATTTTCCACGCCAAACATCTTGCTGTAATAAATTGAGCCCATAAGCGCGAAATGGCAAAGGTTGATTGGTTTGCAATCTGCATTTGCGCCGCAATCCAACAGCACAACACCCTTTGAAACATCTTTGCTTGGAAGCGTTGGTGCAAGCGCAGGCCTTGACACCCCGCGAATGCGCCCAACCTTTAAAAAGCCCGCAGAAAGCACCGCCCCTGTGCTTCCCGCAGACACAAGCGCCTTGACATCGTCATCTTCTTTCAATATATTCACCGCAACCACCAAAGAAGAATTTGGTTTTTGCCTTATTTGCATTGCCGGATTTTCATCTTCACAAGAAATCACATCGGGCGCTTCCACAATTTTGATTTTGCTGCCCAAATAATCATTTTCTGTTAAGCATTTTTGAATTTCATCCGTTTTGCCGGTGATGATGATTTCAAGGTCAGGAAATTCTCGCACCGCCATCACACATGCCTTCACAATTTCGCCAGGTGCGTTATCGCCACCAAAGCCATCAACAACAATTTTCATAAGTAAACTCCTTCGCGCTATTATATCACACCAAAACGCATAACTCCAAACAAAATCAAGGTTTTCATTAAAAAAACAAAGCAAGTTTTGCTTTGTATTTATCAGTTTTTGAAAATAAGTTTTTGGCCTCTTTTATCAATAATGATTTTTTGCCCATCTTTAAGCGTGCCATCAAGCAGTTTTTCTGCAAGCTGGTCTTCCAAATTTTGTTGAATATATCTTTTCAGCGGTCTTGCACCATATTCGCTTTCGCCGCACGCATCTTTGATGATGAAATCAAGGGCTTTATCAGTGATTTCAAGCGCAAGATTTTTCTCTTCAAGCCGCTTTGAAAGGTTTTGGATAAGGATTTTTGCAATGTCTTTCAGGTTCTCACCCGTCAGCGGCTGGAACACACAAACAACATCGATACGGTTGATAAACTCCGGCTTAAACGCACGTTTAAGGGCGTCCATATAAACCGCCTTGTTTTCTTCAATTGTTTTTTCTGCATCTTGCGTACCAAAGCCCAAACTTTTGGCTTTTATGGCACTTGCACCAACATTTGATGTCATGACAATGATTGTGTTTCTGAAACTTGTTGTGCGGTTTTGATTATCCGTTAAGCGCCCATCATCAAGAATTTGCAAAAGCGCGTTTAAAACATCAGGGTGGGCTTTTTCAATCTCATCAAACAAAACAACAGAATATGGCTTGCGGCGCACTTGCTCGGTCAGTTGCCCACCTTCATCAAACCCGATATATCCCGGTGGCGCGCCAATAAGTTTTGACACAGAGTGCGCTTCCATATATTCACTCATATCCACGCGAATTATATTATTTTCATTGTCAAACATCGCTTCGGCAAGCGCTTTTGAAAGTTCAGTTTTGCCCACGCCCGTTTGCCCCATAAAAAGGAATGTGCCAATTGGGCGGCGGGAATCTTGAAGCCCAACGCGCGCGCGGCGAATGGCCTTTGAAACCGCCGAAACCGGCTCATCTTGCCCAACAACGCGCTTATGCAAGATTTCTTCAAGATGCAAAAGCTTTTCTTTTTCGGTTTCGGTGATTTTTGTCACTGGAATACCTGTCCACTTTGCCACAACTTCGGCAATTTCGTTGGCGCCGATTTGGCTTGTGGATTTTTTTGTACGCGCGGTCATTTTTTCATTCAATTTTTCAAGTTGGTTTTCAAGATTGATGATTTCAGACTGCAATTTTGCCGCTTTTTCATAATTTCTTTGGGTGCTGGCCTCATCACGATTGGCAGAAAGCTGCTTGATTTTTTCTTCTTTTTCCCTGATCTCTGTGGGTTTAAGTGTGAAGTTCACTTTTGCTTTGCTGGCGGCTTCATCAATAAGGTCAATGGCTTTGTCGGGCAGATTGCGGTCCATAATATAACGGTCTGAAAGTTTTGCCGCCGCATCAATGGCTTCATCAGTGATGGTGATGTTATGAAAGGCCTCGTAACTGTCCTTCAAACCCTTCAAAATTTTAATGGTGTCTTCCACAGATGGCGGGTTAATCATGATTGGCTGGAAGCGGCGCTCAAGCGCTTTATCTTTTTCAATAAATTTGCGATATTCATCGGTTGTGGTTGCACCAATGGTTTGCAGTTCCCCCCTTGCAAGATATGGCTTAAGCATATCCGCTGGGCTGGTTTCACCCTTATCATTGCCGCCTTGTGCAAGGGTGTGAAGCTCATCAATAAACACAATGATGTTTTTTTGTTTTATAATTGTTTCAATTGCGGTTTTAAGTTTTTCTTCCATACTGCCGCGATATTTTGTCCCCGCCAACAGTCCGCCAATTTCAAGCATATAAATCACCTTATCTGCCAAAATTTCCGGCACATTGCCAGAAACAATCGCTTGGGCAAGCCCCTCCACCACCGCGGTTTTGCCAACGCCTGCCTCACCAATCAAAACGGGATTGTTTTTGGTTTTGCGGCAAAGAATTTGGATAAGGCGTTCAATTTCTTCCTCGCGGCCAATCACGGGATCAATCTTGCCCTCTTGCACCTTCAAATTCACATCAGTTCCCATTTTCAAAAGGTTTTCGGGAAGCGTGCTTTTGCGCTGGTTGGTGGTTTGGGCATCTTCCGCCTTTTCACCTTTCAAAAACATCAAAAGCTGGGTTTTCATCTGGTTGATATTGACATTGAAATAATTCACCATCGCCTTCACCGCAAAACATGTGGGAATACTTAAAATCGCATACAACAGGTGTTCTGTGCCAATAAAGGAATGGTTCAGTTCCATTGCAACGCGCTGGGCAGTTTGAAGGGCTTCCTTCACTTGCGGGGTAAGTTCCATCGTGGGTTGAGGGCGAAAAAAATCCCCGCTTTCATCAAACAAAATTTGCAAACTTTTTGGCGTGATGCCATTTTCCGCCAAAATTTTGGCACTGGCACTGTCGGTGATTGTGGCAAGCCCAAACACAAGGTGCTCTGTGCCAACTTGGCGACTGTGAAATTTTTGCGCAATTCGGCTGGCTTCACTAAGCGCCATTTCAACATTATCTGAAAAAGAATTTAATCCACTCATTATTTCACTCCTTTCAACCTTTCTTTGGTTTTTTGATTTTCGGCAATAATTTTTTTCGCATCTTCGCCCAAAAAATATTGCCCGTTTCTATATAATATTTTACCCTTTATCATTGTTAAATACACATCAGTTGATTTTGCCGCATAAACAAGGTTTGAAATGATATTATTCACGGGTTGATGATGTGGCGCGGTGATATCAATAAGAATAATATCCGCCACATTGCCAGGTACGATATCGCCCATGTTGTCAAACCCAAGTGCCTTTGCACCATTTTTGGTTGCCATATCCAAAACAAGGTTTGCGGGCAATACATCAGCAGAATAAAGCGTTGCCTTTTGAAGTGTTGCCGCCAAAAACATTTCCCTGAACATATCAAGTGCGTTGTTTGAATACGCGCCGTCTGTGCCAAGGGCAACATTTATGCCCTTTCCTGTCATTGCATAAAGCGGGGCAATGCCGCTTGCAAGTTTTAGGTTGCTTGAAGGGCAACTCACCACACTTGCGCCATAGTTTGCCAAGATGTCAAGGTCGTCCTTATCGCAATGCACGCAGTGATAAAGCGTTGCGGCGCGATCCAGAAAACCGAAGTCCTCCAAAAGTTCTGGCGGGGTAAGGTCGTTATTTTTCACACTGCAATCGCCAACTTCACCCAGTGTTTCACTCAGGTGCGTGGAAACAGGCAAATTATTTTTGCGGGCAAAAGTGATAAGCTTTTCAAAATTTTCTTCACTTGTGCCATAAATTGAATGTGCATAGCAAACCGCGCTTTGCCCCGCGTTTTTCACAAGGTCAAACTGCTTTTCAAGCGGCATTTCTTCATCTTGCCCAACATTTGGAAAGCCAATACCAATGCGCGCGCGCATGCCTGTGGTTTGATATGCTTTCACAACGGGCGCAAGACGCCCAT
>JAFVTB010000020.1 GCA_017503445.1 Clostridia bacterium | reverse complement strand
GTTGCAATCAAACACATTTTTTCCACGCCCTGTGATTTGATTGTTTGCGCGTGCGATGTGAATGTAATGCGCAAAAATCTTTATCTTGCGCTTGAACTTTTGCTTGCGGGCAAAACAAACATTGTTTTGGCGGTGAACACAATGGGCAAAAAAAAATTTGAAAAGCCAAACTTTTTTCCTGCCATAAAATCTGCGCTGGGCGTGGATTGTTTGTTTATGGATTTTTCAAAAAAAGATGACGCACAAAAACTGAAAACCTATATCCAAAACTTTCAGCCAAAAGAAAACAAAATCAATTTTTTTGATTTGATTTTTTCCAAACAAACTAATAATTGTTTTGATGAAATGCAAAAGAAAACAAATTTGCAAAAATATGAGATTTTAAAATATTTTGAAAAAAATAATTATTATTTTAATAAAATAAATAAAAACAAATTATTTTTAAATTATTTTTCAAATAAAAATATAAATTGTTTTGATTTGATAAAAGAAAAGTATGCATTTATTGACAAAATTCTTACGCCCCAAAAATCAAAAAGAATTTATGGCAACGATGTTTTAGACAGGGTGCTGTTGAATAGGTTTTTAGCTGTGCCGTGCTTTTTGGGGATAATGCTTTTTGTTTTTTGGGCAACATTTTTTGCAATCGGCCCGCATCTTGCGGACGCCCTTTCAAACCTTGTTCAGGTGCAAATTGGCGGCGCGGTTGTTTCATGGCTTGAGGGGTTTTGCAAAGTGCCGTGGGTGATCAGTTTTGTGGAAGATGGCATCTTTGGCGGCGCGCTTTCACTGGTGGAATTTTTGCCACAGGTTGTGATGCTTTTCTTGGCGCTTTCAATCATGGAAGACACAGGATATTTTGCACGCGTTTCGTTCGTGTTTGAAGATATTTTTCGGTCGGTTGGGCTTTCGGGCAAAAGCATCTATACACTTTTAATGGGTTTTGGTTGCAGTGCAAGTGCAATCACCACAACGCGCGCGCTGGATAACAAAAACGCAAAAATCAAAACTGCGCTGATCACCCCGTTTATGAGTTGCTCGGCAAAACTTCCGGTTTATGCGGTGATTGGTGGCGCGTTTTTTGGCGCGGCAAACATTTGGGTGATTTTTTCGCTTTATCTTTTGGGGATAATGGTTGCGCTTTTAATCTCCATAATTCTTGACAGGTTTCTTCTTAAAAGTCCTGCGGCAGGATATTTGCAAGAATTTCCCCCATACCGCGTGCCAAAATTTTCAAAAGTTTTGGGGCTGACATATCAAAATATGAAGGCATTTTTGGTGAAGGTGGCAACCATCTTTGTTTCCATGAGCGTCATTGTTTGGTGTTTGGGCAGTTTCAGTTTTTCGGGGCAATATGTTGCCGAAAACGGCGGCATAAGCATTTTGCAAACCATTGGGGGTGTGCTGGCGCCGCTGTTTGCACCGCTTGGGTTTGACAATTGGGGCGCGGTTAGTGCGCTGCTTGCGGGCTTTGTGGCAAAAGAAATCATTGTTTCATCAATCGCCATATTTAATGGAATTTCCGGTGATGCGGGGCTTGGCGAATCACTGCTTTCACCCGAAAGTGCGGTGTGGTTCACTGCGGGCGGCGCGGCGGCATATCTTGCATTTTGCTTGCTCTATACCCCTTGCCTTGCAACGGTGGCGATTTTGAAGAAAGAAACTTCTGCGCGGTGGACGATTTTTGCGGTGATTATGCAAATTTTGGTGGCATACTTGGTTGCATTTATGGTGTTTAACCTGCATAAGCTTGCCCTTGTGATTGGCTTTGGCGGGCTTTGCGCGGTGATGGCGGCTGGAATTTCAATCATTTTTGCGTTTTTGCGCGTGTGGGAACACCTGCGTGGCAAAGATAAGTGCAAACTTTGCGGGCGATGCAAATAAAATTGTCATAACTTTAAAATCAACATCATAAAATTGAATATCCAGCGGAGGTGAAATGGAAAACTTTTCAATTTATCAAGACATTAAGGAGCGCACCGGCGGCGATATATATATCGGCGTGGTTGGGCCTGTGCGCTGCGGCAAATCAACTTTTATCACAAATTTCATGCAAAAACTTGTGATGCCGAATATCAAAAACAAACATCAGCGCGATCGCACAAACCTTGAACTTCCGCAAAGCGCGGAAGGGCTTACGATTATGACAACCCAACCAAAATTTGTGCCGGATAAAGCAGTGAAAATCACCGTTGGCGGCAATGTTGATATGAAAGTGCGTATGATCGACAGCGTGGGCTATCTTATTTCTGGCGCCCTTGGGCACACGGAAAACGATAAGCCGCGCCTTGTGAAAACGCCGTGGACGGAAAATGAAATCCCGTTTGAAGATGCCGCAGAAATTGGCACAAAAAAGATTATGGAAGATCACAGCACAGTTGGCATTGTCATCACAACAGATGGCACAATCAATGATATTCCAAGGTCTGCATTTGTTGAAACTGAACACCGCGTGATTGCGGATATGCAAAACACGGGCAAACCATTTGTTGTTGTGGTGAACAGTGCAAATCCACGCGGTGAGGCAGCGCAAAATATTGCCAAGGGGCTTTCACGCAAGTTTGGCGTCTCAACGCTTGCAATGGATGTTTCAAAACTTGAAGAGCCGGATGTGGAAGAAATTTTTGAAAATCTTTTGCATGAATTTCCACTTAAATCAATCAAAATTTCAATGCCAGAATATTTGCAGGCGCTTCCTTATGAAAACGATATTATCGAAAGCATTATTGCAGAAGTGAAAAGGTTTGCGGCTGACCTTTCAAAGATTGGCCAAGTGGATACAAAAGCCCAGCTTTTTGCCAATCACCCAGATTTTGATGCCGTGGGTGTGGATAAAATCAGTTTGGGTGAAGGCAATGCCGAAATAAAACTTCAACCCAAAAGCCATCTTTTCTATAAGGTTCTTTCAACACAATGTGGTGAAGTGATTGCCGATGATTTTGCGCTTGTAAGTTTCATTAAAAACCTTGCCCACGCAAAGCGGGAATATGAGCGTCTTGAAGAAGCCCTTATGCAAGTTGAACAAACGGGATATGGCGTTGTCAATCCATCGCCTGAACAGCTTTCGCTTAATGATCCTGAAATTGTACGCCAAGGAAAGCATTATGGTGTTAAATTGAAGGCCAGTGCGCCAAGTTTGCATATCATGAAAGTTGACGTTGAAACAGAAATCAACCCAATTGTTGGCACAGAGGCGCAAAGCCAAGAAATGGTGAAGTTTTTATCCAGCGAGTTTGAGAATAATCCCGAAGGTATGTGGCAAACAAATATGTTTGGCAAAAGTTTATATTCGATGGTGTCTGATGGCATACGATCAAAAATTGTGATGATGCCGCCAGAAGCGCAAATGAAGATGCGCAAAACCCTTACGCGCATTGTGAACGAAGGAAAGGGCGGGGTGATTTGCATATTGTTATAAGTGGCGCAAATGCCAGCGGGAACTCCGCTGGCTTTTGTATTATCGCCTATAAAACTTTTTGAATAATAAAAAAACGATTGGCAATCCTAACCTTATAATAAGGGGGGAATATGGCCAATCGTGTGGTGATAAGCGGCGTTGACACAAACAAACTGCCAAAAATCAAAGCCAAAGATTTGGAGGCACTTATGATAAGGGTGAAACAAGGTGATGAACTTGCGCGTGAAGAATTTGTGGTGGCAAACCTGCGGCTTGTCCTAAGCATCGTTCAACGCTTTGTTATGCACAGTGACAAAGCCGATGATATGTTTCAAGTTGGTTGCGTGGGGCTTATGAAGGCAATTGATAATTTCAATATCACACTCGGGCTTAAGTTTTCAACATATGCTGTTCCAATGGTGATTGGGGAAATCAGGCGCTATCTTCGTGACAACAATTCAATTCGCGTTTCAAGAAGTTTGCGTGATATTGCCTATAAGGCGCTTCAAATAAAGGAACTTGTGGCAAAAACCCAGCATCGCGAGCCATCTGTTGATGAAATTGCCCAAAAACTTGAATTGCCCACCAGCAAGGTTGCTTTTGCCCTTGATGCAATAAGTGATATTGTCAGTTTGAATGAACCTGTTTATAACGATGGCAGCGAAACCGTGCGCGTTATGGACCAAATTGCCGATGACCAGCGCAGCGGCGAAGCCACCCTTGAAAACATCGCAATTCAAGAGGCAATAACAAAGCTTAATCCACGGGAAAAAGAGATTTTGACACTTCGCTACTATGTTGGTAAAACCCAAATGGAAGTCAGCGATGAAGTGGGTATTTCCCAGGCCCAAGTTTCTCGTCTTGAAAAAAATGCCCTTGAAATCATAAGAAAAAACATTTCATAAATGCCCGAAACCTTGACAAAGCCCCAAAATTTGATTAAAATAATCAAAAAAGGGGATTTATATGAACGAAAAAAACACTTTTTATATCACAACACCAATTTTTTATCCAAGCAACTATCTCACGCTTGGAAACTGTTATCCCGCGGTGATGTGTGATGCCATTGCACGCTTTAAAAAAATGCAGGGCAAGGAAGTGTTTTTTTTAACAGGTTCTGATGAACACGGTGCAAAAGTTGAAAAGGTGGCGGCAGAACGCGGAATGGGCATAAAGGAACATATTGATGACATCATCGCTGATGCAAAAAAACTTTTGGCAATGCTGAATGTTGAATATGATCGCTTTATCCGCACAACGGATGCTGATCATGTTGCTACCGCACAAAAGGTGTTCACAAAACTTTATGAAAAAGGTTATATCTATAAAAGCAAATATTCGGGGCATTATTGCACGCCTTGCGAAAGTTTTTGGACAGAAAGCCAGCTTGTGGATGGCAAATGCCCAGACTGCGGGCGTGATGTTGTGTGGCAAGAAGAAGAGGCATATTTCTTTAAACTCAGCGCGTTTGGCAATAAACTTTTGAATCTTTATAAGGAAAACCCAGAATTTTTGCAACCAACCAGCCGTGTAAATGAAATGGTCAACAATTTTATCAAGCCGGGGCTTCAAGATTTATGCGTTTCAAGAACAAGCGTGAAATGGGGCATTCCTGTGGAATTTGACCCAAATCACACAATCTATGTTTGGATTGATGCGCTTTCAAATTATATTTCTGCGCTGGGATATTTGGGCGAAGATGATTCGCTTTTCCAAAAATTTTGGCCGGCGGATCTTCATCTTGTGGGCAAAGAAATTGTGCGTTTCCATGCCATTATTTGGCCGTCAATTTTGATGGCGCTTGACCTGCCACTTCCAAAACAAGTGTTTGGGCATGGCTGGCTTCTTTTGGGCGGACAAAAACTTTCAAAAAGTAAAGAAGCCGCTGCGCGTGAAATCACCGAACCACGCGTTTTGGCGCCAAAATATTCATCTGATGCAGTGCGTTATTATCTTTATCGCGAAACCATTTTTGGCACAGATGGCACTTTTTCAACCGAAGGGTTTTTGCGCCGCGTGAACAGTGATTTGTGCAACGATTTTGGAAATTTGGTGAACAGAAGTTTGGCGATGACCAAAAAATATTTTGGCAGTGTGGTGCCAAATCAGCATGAGCTTTTGGAAGTTGACCATAACCTTATCCAAAACATTGAAAGTTGCAAGCAAAAGGCCTTCAGTTATATGGAAAAATATGATGTTTCAAAGGCACTGCAAGAAATTTTTGCAATCTTTTCACTTGGCAATAAATATATTGAAGAAACAATGCCTTGGGTTTTGGCAAAGGAAGACAAAACCCGCCTTGAAACCGTGATTTATAACCTTTTGGAAACAATAAAAACGGGCGCCGTTTTGGCGGAAAGTTTTATTCCTGATGGTGCGGGCAAAGTGCTTAAGGCATTCGGGTTTGATCGCCATGCCAAAGCAGAAGATGTTGCCACATTTGGGCAACTGAAAGCAGGCATCACACTTGGTGAAGTGCCTGTGCTGTATCCGCGTTTGGATATTGAAAAAGAACTTGAATATCTTTATTCACTTTAAACAAATTTGAAAGACCTTGTCAAAATGGCTGGTCTTTTTTTGTTTTTATGATATAATGTGCGTATGGAAAAAATTTGCGTTATTCAAGGCGATTCCCTTCAAGATGTTTTGCGTGCGGCCGGCAAGCTTATGCCAGCGGATTTTTTGCAAAAAAATGTTGTTGTTTCGCCGCTTGCCAAGCGCGGGGTTGAAAGCCATTTGTTTGCCGCGCGCGAAAGTGATGTGCTTTTTGGCACTGAAATCACAAATTTAAATGCGTTTTTATGCAAAAAACTTGGCAAACAAACAATTTCACATTTTCAAAAAATGCTTTTGGTTCGTGGCGCACTTAAATCCTTGAAAGGCCAGTTGAAGGTGTTGGGTGGCAAAATCACAAAGGGGCTTGTGCAAGGCATTTGTGATGAAATTTCACGCTTTCAAGAAAATGGGATATCCCCACAAATGTTGGTTGCCAAGCATCCACAAGATATCCTTTTGGCGGAAAAGGTGGCTGACCTTGCCAAGATATATCAAAAATATTTGGATGCACTTGGTGAAAAATTTGATGATTTTGCGCTTGCGCAAAAGTTTTTGGCGCAGGAAAAATTGGATTTGCAAAATCACAACATATTCTTTGTTGGATATTATGAAATTTCCAAGGTGCAAAAACAAATTTTGAAAAAATTTGTGGAATATGGTGCAAAAGTTTTTGTTGGCGTTTGCAAAAGTGAAAACAAAAACAATGGATATATTTATAACAACCTTTTGGAAAATTTGCGCAAAGATTTTGACATCGTTTTGTTCCCGGCGGCCTCATCACAAAGCGAAAATCAGCATATTGTGAAAAACATTGCTTTTTCTGTGAATGACGAAAAATCAAACCTTGATTTTATGCAAATTTTTGAAGCAAATGATGTGCAAACAGAAGTTCAAAATGCGGCGCGAATGATTAAAGCATTATTGCAAAGCGGCAAGGCAAAAGGTGGGGAAATTGCCGTGATTTGTGCCAATCTTTCGGCTTATGCACCTGTGATTGAAAATCAGTTTTCTGCGTTTGGGCTCAACTTTTATATCAATCAACCAAATTCACTTTTGAATTCGCCACTTGCGGGCTTTGTGCAAAATGTGCTGGTTTGGCGGTTTTATCAAAAAAGCGATGCGCTTTTAAATGTTATGCTTTCTGATTTTTCCGGGCTTTCAAACCATGAAAAAATTGCGGTGCAACAGCATTTCACCTTTTTTGGTGATGATGCCACAAAATGTTTTCGCGGCACTTTGGCTGAAAAACCCATTGACGCGGTTTTGCAAAAATTTGCGGGTTTAAGTGAAGATGCAAATTGTGTTGCAGAAATCATAAATCATTTTGCGCTTGATCAAAAAATTTTATCGCTTCCGCAAAAGTTTATTTCACAACAAAAAAATGCTCTTGCAAAAATTCAACAGATTGCCGAAGATATTTTGGGTTTTGATTTTTCCAAAGAAGAATTTTTTGATGTGTTTTGCCAGGCGCTTTCAAATGCAAACATTTCCAATTTGCCTGCGCAGGTTGATGCGGTTTGGGTTGATGACATTTCGCATCAAATTTCCCCTGCAAAATTTTTGTTTGTGCTTGGCGTCAATCAAGGCGCCGCACCCGCTGTGACGGCCGACACAATGATTTTGTCTGACAGTAATCTTGATGCACTTTCGCTTGACATGGTGGGCACGGTTTTGGCAAAAAATCGAAGTGCAAGATTTGATGTGTTTTCAAATATTTTGAATTTTGAAATTGGGCTTTACATAAGTTATTCGCTTACGGATTTTTCGGGCCAAAAACTTTTGCCAAGCGGCTTTGTGAAAACTTTTGCCCAGTGCGCGGAAAAGGATATCCTTACAATTCTTTCAAAAACAAATTTTGCGGCACTTGAAAAAATGACAGATGTTGAAAAAGCCAATTTTTTTGCACGCTTCGTTGGCACGCGTGAAAACGCCCAGCAGTTATATTTGAAATTTTTGCAGGATCCAAACCCGCATTTTGATTGCTTGATGCCTTCGCTTGGACAAATGTTTGAACAAAAAATTGAAGATGATGCTCAATTTGAAATTGACACAGAAAAATTGTTTTTCCCT
>JAFVTB010000178.1 GCA_017503445.1 Clostridia bacterium | reverse complement strand
TTGCTTGAACGATCCAAAACGATTTTGATGATATCGTTTGCACCTTGTTCAAGTTCAAGCCACATACCACGGGTTGGGATAAGTTGCCCCTTAAGTGAAGAAATATCGCGGGTTTCTTGGGTGAAATACACACTTGGGCTGCGCACCACTTGGTTGACAACAACGCGTTCAATCCCGTTGAACACAAAAGAGCCGTCTTCCGTTAAAAGCGGAATATCGCCAAGATAAATTTCTTGGTCAATGGCTTCACCTGTTTCTTCAACAACAAAGCGTGATTGCACCTTAAGCGGAACGGTGTATGACACGCCGCGGCGCTTGCATTCTTTGATTGAATATTTTGGTGGGGTTGAAAGGTCGGCCTTCAAAAAATAAAGCTTGCCTTTGCCGCTGTAGTCCACAACAGGGGAAAACTCTTGCAGCACCCTGTCAACGCCGATTTCCAAGAAATCCTTGTATGCCTTTTTTTGGATATCAAGGAAATCCGGAAGTTCAATAAGTTCATCAAGTTTTGAAAATGAATAGCGTTCGGTGTTTCCAAACATCATTTTTCTTATTTTTGGCAATTCTTTCATAATTTCTCCTTCCCGAAGTGATTAATATATAAAGCGAAAAGGCAAGTGCCTGCGGAAAAACCCGCAAAAAAACACTTGCGTTATAGGATTATTTAGACCTTAAACCAAAACAACTTTTCACAATATACAAAAATTCCAAACTCAATATATCACATTAAAAAAACAATGTCAAGACATTTTTTTTGAAAAGACAAAAAAATCAGCAAAAACAAGATGTTTTGCAAAAAACATTTATTAATTTCAGTTTTAAGCATTTGAGGCGTGGTTGTCAAGCAAATAATCAAACATTTTTTATTGTTTTTGCAATGTGCCAATATATTCTTTAAGCCCGGAAAGTTTTTTGCTTTGGGCGCAGGTTTTGACAAGTTCAACATTTTGACTGCGCAGTTTTTGGATTTCCTCCCTCAGCTTTTCTTTTTCTGTGGTCAAAATTTCAAACTTTTCGCGAAGATTTTGCACTTCCCGCTGTTTATCGGCAAGATTTTTGATTGAGGCGCGAAGCTGGGTGTTTGCAAGGCGGATTTTTTCTGCAACATTTCTTTGGGCGGCATCTTCAGCACTTTTGCGCACAAGTTTTATAAGCCCCAAAAGAAGACTGTTGATTTCCCCATCTGAAAGTGCAGCAGTTTTGGTTGGCATCACCAAAACCTTTGGGTTTTGTGCGGCTTTTTGCGCATGATATTTGTTTTGCAGGCGCAGCATTGTTGTGGCATCGCCATTTGAAACAATTTTGCATGCCCCGCGCACAGAATGCCCTTTTTGCACAAGGTTTTCAACCCCCGCCATAGCGGTGGCAAGTTCTTGCTTTGTGAACATTGCAGCGGGCTTTTTTTGATGCTTATCCAAATCAATTCCCCAATCTTGACACAAATTTGGCGAATCTTGAAAAATTTTCAGTTGTTGATAATAAAAGTTCCTGACGCTTGCGGGGCGACGGGCAAAACGCGCAGCAAAATCGCGAAACGCCGATAAAAGTGGTTTGTTTTGTTTTTTATATTCTTCCACCACAGAAAAAAGTTTGCAAATTTCGGCGCGCGTCCAGACAAGATTTTTGGTCATAACATATCTCCTTGCCGCAAATTGTTGCCACATTTTGTGATTTTATACATTCAATCCGCGGGCCGAATATCCGTGATTTTGCTTTCGGCAAAGTCAAGTTCAAAAACCGTGGCGGTGGCGGGGTTTTGCCCATTTTCTTTGATAAGGGCAAGGCGGGTTTGATTGTTGACAGAAAGAACCTTTATTGCATCAAACTCGCCAAAAAACTCCTTAAGGTGCCCTGCGGAAAGTTTTTGCGCAAGGTCATCAGCCAAATATGTTTTGGCAAGAAAATAATCTTTTTCGCGAACGGCCTCAAAAAAAGCAATATGGGTCAAAAAAGGCGGAACGGCCTTTGGCTGGCGCTGAAGATAAACGGGCTCCTGTGTTATTTTCTCAAAGCCCGCGGGGGTGATGGAATATTCAATCATTTGCCCGTGGCCGGCAAGGGTGTTTTTATTGACAACTGCACTGATTTTGTTTTCGGAAAAATCCACATTTCCGCAAAAATCCAAAAACTGATGTGTGGTTTTATGAAACGCCGCCAAAAAGCCATTTTGCCCTTGGTTTGCCCGCACAAAAAGGGCATTTTTGGTTTCGTGAAGTTCCACCGCGGAAAGTTCATCGGGCAAATTGAACACAAGTGATTGATTTTTTGTTGAAATATTCAAAACAAACGGGCTGCCCACAACGCCAAATGTGCCGCCGGAAAAGTTTTTTTGAACAAAGCATCGCCCAATAAACACACGCGGAAAATTTGTGATTTCCACAAGGTGATAATCCCGAAACGCAACCGTTTTAAGGCATTTATGATTCTCCCCCGCCACAAAGCAAAAAGGCAAAAGATTTTCCGCCAGCGGGAACACCTTCACCACCTGCCCACTTTGCAATATAAGCGGGTTTGAAAAGTTGAGCATTGTGCTTTTTCCGTCCACCTGAACTTCTGCCCTTTCCCGCGAAAACAAAAGAATTTTCATATATCAACTTTATTCACCCAAAATCGCCTTTATGCCTTGCGGGGTTGACTTGCCCACCCAAAAATGATATCATATCCGCAAATGATTGCAAAGATTATTGTTGATGTTGCAAACGGTGCGGTTGATCGGATTTTTGAATACAATATCCCCGCGCATTTGCCCGTGAAAAAAGGTGATTGGGTGGTTGTGCCATTTGGGCCAAGAAAGCTTGGCGGTTTTGTGCTGGAAATTTCCCAAAGCGCCAGCACGAATCACACACTGAAAGATGTTTTGGCAATCAAACAAGGCGGCAAAATTTTGCCGGAAATGATTGAACTTTGCAAGTTTATGGTGGAAAAATACAACATCAAAATGGTTGACGGCCTGCGCCTTTGTCTTTCCAGCGAAGTGCGAAGCGAAAGCGTGCATGAAAAAACAATCTTGATGTGCCGCATTGAAAAAAGTTTTGACACGCAAAAATATCTTGAAGCCCTACCCGCCCGAAGCCAAAAACAGCGCGCCGCGCTTGAATTTTTGGGAAAAGGAGCAGAAAAAAAATCAGCCCTTGAAAATTTGTTTGGTGCAAGTGCAATCAAAACACTTTTGCAAAAGGGCGCAATTGAGGTTTTTGAAGAAAAGCAAAACCGCGCGCCACTTGCGCTTGCTGCACACAAAAGAAAGGTTGACTTGAACCCAGACCAAGCACTTGCGGTTGAAAAAATATCGGCGTTTAAGCGGGAAACATTCTTGCTTTTTGGCGTTACCGGCAGCGGGAAAACCGAAGTTTATATGAATGTGATTGACCGCGCGCTTGAACAAGGCAAAACTGCCATCTTGCTGGTGCCAGAAATATCCCTGACACCCCAAGTTTTTGGGCATCTAACAAACCGCTTTGGCGAAAAAGTTGCGGTTTTGCACAGCGGGCTTTCAAGGGGTGAGCGCTTTGACGAATGGAACCGCATTCAAAACGGAAAAGCGCAAGTGGTTGTTGGGGCACGCAGCGCGATTTTTGCGCCACTTCAAAATGTGGGGGTGATTTTTATTGATGAGGAACATGAAAACTCCTACACTAGTGAAACAAACCCGCGCTATAAAACCGAAGAAATCGCGCTTTTTCGGGCAAGATATAACAATTGCCCACTGGTCTTGGGAAGCGCAACGCCCAGCATTGAAACCTTTGAAAAAACTCAAAGCGGCGATTATGTTCTTTTGCGCCTGCCGCACCGCGTGCATGAAACCGATATGCCAAGTGTGCAAATTGTGGATATGACGCGTGAAATCCGCATGGGCAACGACAGCATATTTTCAATGCCGCTTTTAAACGCGCTGGCAGACTGCGTGAAAAACAAAAAACAGGCGCTTTTGTTCCTTAATCGGCGCGGGTTTTCAAGCTTTTTAAGGTGCGTGGATTGCGGATTTATTGCAAGTTGCACTGATTGCGAAGCGCCGCTGGTTTATCACAAAGAAGGCAATGTGCTTAAGTGCCACCTTTGCGGCAAAGCATATAAACCACTCACCCACTGCCCAACATGCAAAAGCACAAATATGCGGCTTGGGGCAATCGGCACACAAAAAATTGTGGAAGAAATTTCAAAACTTTTCCCCAATGTGCCGATTTTGCGTATGGACAACGACACCACGCACGGCAAAAACGGCCACCAAAAGATTTTGCAGGAGTTTGCAAAGCACAAACCCGCCATTTTGGTTGGCACGCAAATGATTGCCAAGGGGCATGACTTTGAAGATGTTGATGTTGTGGGAATAATTGATGCAGACCAAACGCTTTATCAAACCGATTTTAAAAGCGCAGAACGCACATTTCAACTTATCACCCAAGTGAGTGGCCGCGCAGGGCGCAAAAATGGCGGCGGAAAGGTGTTTTTGCAAACATATAACCCGCGGCATTATGTCTATACTTATGCAGCAAACTATAACTTTCTGGGGTTTTATGACCGCGAAATCAATGTGCGCGAAACCACAAACTTTCCGCCTTTTGCGGTGATTTTAAGAATATTAATATCCCACGAGAATGAAAGCGTTGCCTATGCCCAAACAAAAGAAATTTTTGATGAATTAAAGCCCCTTAAGCAAAAATATGGCGAAGATGTTATATATTTTGCCGCAATGAAAAGCCCGTATGGGCGGATAAAAAGCAAATTTCGCTTTCAAGTGCTTATGCGGTTTACAAAAAATATAAAAGATGATATAATAAAAGAAGTTTATACGGCTGTGAACAAGTTTTCAACCGGCAAGTGCCAAATTTTTGTTGAAATCAACCCAAGCAGTCTTTCATAAGGAGAAAAAATGGCATTAAGAAATGTTGTAAAGATTGGCGAAGACACGCTTCTCAAAAAAACCAAGATTGTTGAAAAGTTTGATAAAAACCTTTGGCAACTTTTGGACGATATGGCAGACACGATGTATAAAAAC